>NZ_JBEXKC010000080.1:0-34106 GCF_040609475.1 Streptomyces sp. NPDC004667
GGCCATCGCGAAGCGACGCGACCGCAGGGAGCGCCCTTGACAGCCCGGCCCGACACGGAAGGACAGTGAGACTGACGGGAAACCCCCAGCCCTTCTCTGATTCGGGCCAGGCCGGGTCCCGCCGTCCCCCGACCCCGCCCCGCCCCCTACCCCTCCCCCACCCCCACCGCCGTGCGGATGCGTCGGCGGTGGCGGGCCACGCGTTCGCGGTTGCCGCACAGTTCGCTGGAGCACCAGCGGCGGCGGTGGCCCCGGGAGGTGTCGAGGTAGACGCGGGCGCAGCCGTCGCCCTCGCAGGCGCGCAGCAGGGCCAGGTCGCCGGGGTCGGTGAGGAGTTCCACCGCGTCCCGGGCCACCGAGGCCAGCAGCCCCGCGCACTCGACCCCGCCGCACAGCTCCCGGACCAGGTGTCCCTCCCGGTCCCGTACGGCACACAGGCCCGGGGGTGGACCGGCAGCCGCCGCGTTGACCCGGGCGAGGGCGCCCTCCTCGGGGCCGGCCCCGGCCAGGGAGGCCCGTACGAGGGTGCCCACGTCGGCGCGCAGGCCGCGGAAGGCGGCCACCCAGTCGGGCCCGAGCCGTGCGAGCGGGGTCCGGTCGGGTACCAGTCCGGCGCCGACCAGCCACAGCCTCAGCTCGTCGGTGTCGCCGATGTCCTCCGCGTCCCCTTGGGGCGTGGAGGTGGCCAGCAGGTCCAGACAGACCCGCCCGGAGTCGAACCACATGCCGGTCACCGCCTCGGTCGCCGTGGGTCCCCCGTGGGTCGCCTCCCCAGAGTGCCGTCGTCGCGTGCGTTGCGGAAGCCCCCGTGCGGGGCCCGGCCCCCGGGCGCCGCCTCCCGGCCCGCCGTCCGGCGCGTCGGTCACCTCGGCGGCGCGTCGGTCACCTCGCCGGCGCGTCGGTCACCTCGGCGGCGGGTCGTCGTGCAGGAGGCGCTGGAAGAGGCGGTGGTCGCGCCAGGCGCCGTTGATGTGGAGGTAGCGGGGGGCGACCCCGAACTCGGTGAAGCCCGCCTTGGCCAGGACCCGCTGGGAGGCGAAGTTGTCGAGCAGGGTCCCGGCCTCGACCCGGTGCAGGCCGACCTCGTCGCGGGCGATCCGGCAGACCTCCTCGACGGCGGCGGTGGCCAGGCCCTTGCCGTGCCAGTCGCGGTCGACCCAGTAGCCGATGCCGCCGCTGCGCAGGGGGCCCAGGGCGATGGAGCCGAGGTTGATCGAGCCGACCGGGGTCTCGCCCGCGACCAGCAGGAACGGGAGGGTGAGGCCGGACTCCCGCTCCGCGAGCAGCGCCTCGATCCGGGCCCGCTGGCCCGCCTCCGTGTAGAACTGCTCGCGCCGGAAGGGCTCGTACGGCTTCATGGCCTCCCGGTTGCGGGTCACCACATCGGCCAGCGCGGCGGCGTCGTCGACCGTGACGCCCCTCATCTCCACTCCGTCAATGATCATCCGAGCACGCTAACCGACCCCCGCGGCCCCGCACAGCCCCTCAGCGGGCGGAGCCGTCGCCCGCGCACCCGCCCGCGTCCAGCGACAGCCGGTACCCGCGCTTGACCACCGTCTGGATCAGCTTCGGCGCCCCCAGCGCCGCCCGCAGCCGGGCCATCGCGGTCTCCACGGCGTGCTCGTCGCGCCCCGCCCCGGGCAGCGTCCGCAGCAGTTCGGCCCGCGACACCACCCACCCCGGACGCCGGGCCAGGGCCGTCAGCAGCGCCATCCCGGCGGGCGGCACCGGCCGCAGCGCGCCGTCGACGAGCACCGCCCGGCCCCGGATCTCCAGCCGGTGACCCCCGACCGGCAACACCCGCGCCCGGCCGGGCAGTTCCTGGCAGAGCAGCTGGACCAGCGGCCCGAGCCGGAACCTCTCCGGCGCCACGGTGGGGACCCCCTCGGCCTGGAGCGGCAGCGCCGTCACGGGCCCGACGCAGGCGCAGAGCACCGGCCCGCGCAGCGCCTCCACGACGGCCTCCCGCAGCCCCCGTTCCCCGGCGCGCGACAGCAACGAGGCCGCGGCGGGCGCCGAGGTGAAGCTGACGGCGTCCAGCGCCCCGACGGCGACCGCGTCCAGCAGCCGGTCCAGCGGCCCGAGGTCCTGCGGCGGCATCCACCGGTACACGGGCACCGGCACCACCTCGGCCCCGCCCGCGCGCAGCGCCTCCACGAACCCGGGCAGCGGCTCCCCGTGCAGCTGCAGCGCGATCCGCCGTCCGGCGACCCCGTCGGCCAGCAGCCGGTCCAGCACCTCCGCGAGCGACTCGGACCCCGGCGACCAGTCCTCCACCAGCCCCGCGGCCCGTACGGCCCCCTTCACCTTGGGCCCGCGCGCCAGCAGTTCGGCGGTGCGCAGCCGCTCCAGCAAGCCCTCGCCGATCCCCCATCCCTCGGCTGCCTCGATCCAGCCCCGGAAGCCGATGGCGGTGGTCGCGACGACCGCGTCCGGGGGGCAGTCGATGAGTTCCTTGGTGGCGGCCATCAGCTCGCCGTCGTCGGCGAGGGGAACGATCCGCAGGGCGGGCGCGTGCACCACGCTCGCGCCGCGCCGGCGCAGCAGGGCGATCAGATCGTCGGAGCGCCGGGCGGCGGTCACCCCGACGGTGAAGCCCGACAGGGGGCCGTGCGTTGCTTCGTCCATGGTGGGTGACCTGCCTCGGCTGCCGTTGCCCGGGGTCCGGGCGGGTGTCACGTCGCGGGACCGAGCCTGTCAAGGGGTCGTGTCAGGCTCGGTTCCGCCGTATTTCGGTGCCGTAACGCGCCCGGCACCGGGCCCGCCTCACACGGAGGTGAGCTGCGTCTTCGCGGTGGCCGCGGGGGCTCCCGGGGCTCCGGGGGCGGCCGTGGGGCGCTGCCGCGGCCGGCGAAGGTATACCGCCCAGGTGGCGGCGCAGCACGCCGCGTAGAAGGCGAGGAAGGTGACGAAGGCGGCCGTTCCGGAGCCGGAGTCCTGGAAGGCCCGGCGGAACACCAGGTTGATGCCGAGTCCGCCCAGCGCCCCCACGGCGCCGATCAGGCCCATGGCGGCCCCGGAGATCCGCCGCCCGTACGCGGCCGCCTCCTCGCCCTCCAGGCCCCGCGCCAGGGCCTCGGCGTGGAAGATCCCCGGGATCATCTTGTAGGTGGAGCCGTTCCCGGCCCCGCTGAGCGCGAAGAGGGCGACGAAGCCGGCCAGGAACAGGGGCAGGGACTCGCGTACGGAGGCCAGGACGACCACCCCGGTGGCCGCGGCCATCGCCACGAAGGCGGCCAGGGTGATCCGCGCCCCGCCGAACCGGTCCGCGAGCGCCCCGCCCACGGGCCGGGACAGGGAGCCGAGCAGCGGTCCGAGGAAGGTCATCGAGGCGGCCTGGAGCGGGGTGCGCCCGAACTGGGTCTGCAGGACCAGCCCGAAGGCGAAGCCGTAGCCGATGAAGGAGCCGAAGGTGCCGACGTAGAGGAAGGCCATGATCCAGGTGTGGGGCCGGCGGGCCGCCTCCCGTACGGCGCCCGCGTCGGCGCGCACGGGGGCCAGGTTGTCCATGCGGACGAGGGCCAGCGCGGCGGCGGCCACGATCAGGGGGAGGTAGGCGGCGAGCAGCAGGCGCGGGTGTCCGGCCCCGGCGGTGGCGATGACGAGGAGCGCGGCGAGCTGGACGACGGGGACGCCGATGTTCCCGCCGCCCGCGTTGAGGCCGAGTGCCCAGCCCTTCTTGCGGAGCGGGAAGAAGGCGTTGATGTTGGTCATCGAGGAGGCGAAGTTGCCGCCGCCGACGCCGGTGAGCGCGGCCACGGCCAGGAAGGTGCCGTACGGCGTGCCGGGCTCCATGACCACCAGCGCGGCCACGGTCGGCACGAGGAGCAGCAGGGCGCTGACGACGGTCCAGTTGCGGCCGCCGAAGCGGGCGACGGCGAAGGTGTAGGGGATCCGGACCAGGGCGCCGACGCAGGTGGCGGTGGCGATGAGGAAGAACTTGCCGGCCGGGTCGATCCCGTAGCCGGGGCCCATGAAGAGCACCATCACGGACCACAGGGACCAGATGGAGAAGCCGATGTGTTCGGAGAACACGGAGTAGAGGAGGTTGCGGCGGGCGATCCGCTCGCCCGTTTCCCGCCAGAACGTCTCGTCCTCGGGGTCCCACCGCTGGATCCAGCGGCTCCCCTCGCGTGGTGCGGTGGTACGGGTCATCACACGCCTCCCCGGCTGTCTCGTCCGTGGGAACGACGGTAGGAACGGCCCGTTTCGGCCCCGGTCCCCGCCGGATGACCGGCGGGAAACCTCCCGCTCACCCGGGGGCGGCGCCCGGTGTGAGCGCCGACGGGAGCCAGCTGCCCGGCGGTACGTCCAGCCAGCCGTGCGCGGCCGCGAGGCCCTCGGCCGCCCGCTGGAGGGCGTCCAGACCGGGATGGCGCAGGTCCCTGCGCCACACCAGGGCGAGCGGGGACAGCGGTACGGGGTCCACCAGGGGCCGTTTCACGCAGCCGGGCAGTTCGGCGAAGTCCACGGTCGCCAGGACCGGGGTGCGGGTCTTGGCCATCACCCGCCCGAACTCCTCCTTGCCCACCGCCACCGGCGCGGGCGGTGCCGGGGCGATGCCCCGCCCGGCGAACAGCTCGCGGGCCAGCCCGGTCCACTCCAGGGTCCGCGGGTTCCCGGCGCCCGCGTACACGCTCTCCCCGGCCAGCGCGGCCAGCGGCACCTCGGCGCGGGCGGCCAGGGGGTGGTCCTCGGGCAGCAGTACGGCGAGCGGTTCGTAGCGGACGAGCCGGTGGGCGAGGCGGGAGCGCAGCGCGGGGGCCAGCCCGGCGGCGTACCCGAAGGAGACGTCGAGCCGGCCGGCGGCGATCTCGGCGGCGGCATGGGTGAGCCCGCTCTCGAAGCGGGCCATCAGCTCGCAGCCGGGGGCCAGTTCGCGGGCGTGCTCCAGGACCCGGCGGCCGGTGCCGGGCCCGTCGGTGTTCACGTCGACGAGCAGGGCCCGGGGCGGGCCCGCGAAGGCGGCGGCCAGTTCCTCGTGGGCGCGCAGCACCTCGCGGGCGTGGGGCACCAGCCGCTCTCCGTCGAGGGTGAGTTCCACCGCCCGGGTGGTGCGGACGAACAGCGCGGAGCCCAGGGCCTGTTCGAGGCGGCGCACATCGCGGCTCAGGGCCTGCTGGGCGACGTAGAGCCGGGCGGCGGCGCGGGAGAAGTGCAGCTCCTCCGCCACGGCGAGGAAGCCGCGCAGCAGCCGGGGGTCGACGTCGCGGGAGTTCACCCGCGGAGACTAACAACGCGGATTGACATCAGGGGTGCGTGAATGGCGCCGGAACAGGTGTTGGACCGTCGTGCGGGCCGGACCGCAGGATCGGGGCATGCCGCAGAGAACCCCGCTGATGGCCGTGACCGGCAGCACCCTGGTCCTGGCCGCCTCCACCCCCGCACCCTCCCGCCCCTCCCGCGCCCGCGGCCCGTACGCCCGTCTCTTCGCCCTCCCCGGCACCCGCGGCTTCACCGCCGGGAACCTCCTCGCCCGCCTCCCCATGGGCATGTTCGGGATCAGCGCGGTCATGATGATCGCCGGACAGCGCGGCTCGTACGCCCTCGCCGGCGCCGTCACCGCGACCGGACTGGCCGCCACCGCCGTGGTCGCGCCCTGGACGGCCCGGCTGGTCGACCGCCACGGCCAGGCCCGGATCGCGGTGCCGGCGACCGTGATCGCGGTCCTCGGATCGCTCTGCCTGGTCGTGTGCGTGCGCACCGGAGCCCCCGTCTGGACCCTGTTCGCCTCCTACGCGGCCACCGCGACGACCCCCAACATCGGCGGTATGTCCCGGGCCCGCTGGACCCACCTGCTGCCCCGCGAGGCGCACCACACGGCGATGTCCTTCGAGCAGGCGGCCGACGAGCTCTGCTACCTGCTGGGCCCGGTCCTCGCGGCCCTGCTGTGCACCTCCGCCTTCCCCGAGGCGGGCACCCTCACCGGGACGGTGCTGCTCCTCACCGGCATGCTCGTCTTCACCGCGCACCGTGCCACGGAGCCCCCGCCGGCCGGGCGCCGCTCCGTCCGCGGGCCCTCTCCGGTGCGCGCGCTGCTGCCGCTGCTCGCCCTGTTCCTCGCCACCGGGGTGGTGTTCGGGTCGATGGAGGTCACCTCGGTCGCCCACCTGTCCGGGCTGGGGCTCGGGGCGGCGAGCGGCCCGGTACTGGCGCTCCAGGCGGCGGGCTCCTGCGCGGCCGGACTGCTCTACGGAACCCTGCGGCCCCGGAGCCTGCGCGCCTGCCTGGCCGGCCTGGCCTGCGCGATGGCGCTGCCCTGGGCCGCGGCGGCCACGGGCTCGCTGCCGCTGCTGGCCGGGGCCCTGCTGCTGGCGGGGACGGCCACCGCCCCGGTGATGGTGACGGCCATGTCCCGGGTGCACGCCCTGACGCCCGAGGGCCGCCTCAACGAGGGCATGACCCTCGCGGTCACCGCGATCCTGGCGGGCATCGCCGTCGGCTCCGCCACGGCCGGTCTGGCCGTCGACCACCTGGGGACGGCGACCGCGTACGCCCTCCCGGCCTCCGCCGCCGTCACCGCCCTGTTTGCCCTGTTTGTCCGGCGCCCGAGTGACCATACCCGCGTGGTACTCACGACCGGCGCGCGCGATCCGCAATAACTGGGGGGTCTCCCCAGCGCCCTTCCCTTCGCGGAGGAACCCCCCTTGTCTGCTTCCCGTTCCGTTTCGGCGGCCCTGTTCGTCGCGGCCGTCACCGCCTCCTGTCTGGTGCCGACCGCACCCGCCCTGGCCGCCGACTCGTCGCAGCTGCGGCTCTCCCAGCCGTACGTCCCCTCGATCGCCCCGGGCGCGACGGGCCGTGTGGTCATCGCCGCCTCGAACGGGGAGGACACGACCCGCAGCACCACCTTCCGCATCACGGCCCCGGAGCGGACCACCTTCCCCGAGGCCCGGTTCTACTGGAACGGCCAGCGGGCGGGCGGCTCCTGCACCCGGTCCTCCGACGCGCGCCTGCTGACCTGCGAGGCCGGCACCCGCGCGGGCTTCGCCTTCCCGGCGAACGCGCAGACGCGGCTGGCGGTGGCCCTGCGGGTGGACTCCGACGCCCCGCAGGGCACGACGCTCGACGGCGGCGAGTGGGCCACCGGCCACGAGGCCCCCGCCCTCTTCGCCGTCGCCACCCCGGTGACGGGCCCGAAGGGCGACGACGGAAAGCCGGGCCACGACGGCCACGACGGGAGGCCGGGCCACCACGGCAAGCCGGGCCGCCCGGGCCCCAAGGGCGACCAGGGCGAACGCGGCGAGAAGGGCGAACGCGGGGACCAGGGCGAACGCGGCCCCAAGGGAGAGCGCGGCGACCAGGGCGAACGCGGCCACAAGGGGGACAGGGGAGACCGGGGCCCGTCCGGCGGCCCCAAGGGAGACAAGGGAGACCGGGGAGAGCGCGGCCCGAAGGGCCACAAGGGAGAAGAGGGCGACCGCGGACCCCGGGGCCCGAAGGGAGACAAGGGCGACAAGGGCGACACCGGCAAGCCCGGCCACTGCAAGAAGTGCGACACCCACCACGACAAGCCCGGCAAGCCCGGCAAGCCCGGTAAGCCCGGCCACGGCGCCCCCAAGGCCCGCATCGTCACCACCGGCAACGGCCTCGGCGTCCGCTCCGGCCCCGGCACCGGCTACGAGCACCGGGGCAACGTCTCGCGCGGCGAGACCGTAGCCCTCCAGTGCAAGGTCAACGGCGAGACGGTCGAAGGCAATGCGATCTGGTACAAGCTCGCCGACGGCTCCGGCTGGATCGCCGCCCGCTACGCCGAGAACCTCAACCAGGTCCCGTTCTGCTGATCCTCACCACCGTCTGGCGCAGGCCCCTCAGCCCCCCGGCTGAGGGGCCTGTCCCCGTCAAGAACCCCGACAGCCGAACCCGTACCACAATTCGGTACGAGACCAGTACCATGAGGTCGTACCATCACAAGTGGAGGCGGCAGATGCCCATAAGCGCCAGCGAGGCACGCAAGACCCTGTTCCCCCTCATCGAGCGCGTCAACGACGACCACGTACCCGTGCGCATCAGCTCCAAGAACGGGGACGCGGTCCTCATGTCGGCCGCCGACTACGACTCCTGGCAGGAGACGGTCTACCTGCTGCGCTCTCCCGCGAATGCCCGCCGGCTGATGGAAGCCGTCGCCCGGGACAGGGAAGGGATCGCGAGCGTCACGAAGAGCATGGAGGAGCTCCAAGCCCTGGCCGGTGACGAGTGAGGAGCGTCCACTTCGACCCGGACGCCTGGGAGGACTTCCTGTTCTGGCTCGGGGCGGACCGCAAGATGGCCAGGCGGATCACCCGCCTGATCGGCGAGATCCAGCGGTCTCCGTTCGCGGGCATCGGAAAGCCCGAACCCCTCAAGGGTGACCTGACGGGCTATTGGTCCCGCCGGATCGACGACGAGCACCGTCTCGTCTACCGGGCCGACGACAAGGAAGTGAAGATCCTCAAGGCCCGGTACCACTACTCGGACTGACGGCGCACAAGCCCACCGGCTCGGAGGCTCGGACCGCGCGGGAAAGCCGAAGGCCCCGCAGCCAAGCGGCTGCGGGGCCTTCGCCCACATGGGATGAGTGGAGATGGCGGGAATCGAACCCGCGTCCAACGGTGCAGAAGCAGGGCTTCTCCGAGCGCAGTCCGCTGCGCTTTTCTCAGCCCCGGAGATCACACGGACAAGTCTCCGACGGGCTCAGTCACTGTTTGATTTCCCTCCAACCCCCGTGACCGGGGCTAGAGGTTTAGATCCCTTGTTGACGCCAGGATCCGGACCGGGACCACTTCCGGGCTGACGCTCCTCACAGAGGCTTCAGCTCACTGTTATTAGGCAGCGAGGGTGAAGCGGGAGTTATCGCTCTTGGAGTTGGCGATTATTGTTTGCGACATGTGGTTAGCGAGATCATTGCCGCTTCCTCGGCTCGCTTCCCCTGCATCGACATCCGCTGTCGAAACCGATCATCCCCATGTTTTGTTAACAAACTGCTCCACCCGCGAGCGGGAGGCGCTGACGCCATGGTACGCGAAGTGGACCACCGCGTGCCAGGAGATTAAACCGTGCCGCGCTGCTTGCGCCGGATCGCCGAGATGGCGCGGTTCGTCTCACGGGTGTCCTGCTTCTCCCGCAGGGTCTGCCGCTTGTCGTACTCCTTCTTGCCCTTCGCCAGCGCGATCTCCACCTTCGCGCGGCCGTCCTTGAAGTACAGGGCCAGCGGCACGACGGTGTGACCCGACTCGTCCGCCTTGCGCTCCAGCTTGTCGATCTCCTCCCGGTGCATGAGGAGCTTGCGCTTGCGCCGCGCACTGTGGTTGGTCCAGGTGCCCTGGCTGTACTCCGGCACGTGGACGTTGTACATCCACACCTCGCGGCCCTCGACCGACACGAAGCCGTCCACCAGCGAGGCCCGGCCCTGGCGCAGGGACTTGACCTCGGTGCCCGTGAGCACGATCCCGCACTCGTAGGTGTCGATGATCGTGTAGTCGTGCCGCGCCTTCTTGTTCTGGGCGATCAGCTTGCGCCCTTTTTCCTTAGCCATAGTGCGGTCATTTTCGCACTACGGACCCACCCCGGTGCCACCCAATACCGCCCGCGCCCGCTCCTCCGCGCCGTCCCCCGCCGCCGTCAGGTCCGGGGTGATGCCCCCGCCGTCGAGGCTGCGGCCGGCCGGCGTGCGGTACGTGCCCACCGTCAGCTCCGCCACCGAACCGTCCGGGAGCTCGGTGGGCATCTGCACCGATCCCTTGCCGAAGGTGCGGGAGCCGACGGTGACGGCCCGGCCCCGGTCCTGGAGGGCGCCCGTGACCAGCTCGGCCGCACTCATCGTGCCGCCGTCGACCAGGGCCACCAGGGGGCGGGCCGTGTCCCCGCCCGGGGCGGCGTACAGGGCGCGCTCGGAGCCCCGTACGTCGTACGTCGCCACGAGCCCGCCGTCCAGGAACGCGGAGGCCGCCGTCACCGCCTCCGTGACCAGACCGCCCGGGTTGCCGCGCAGGTCCAGCATCACCCCGGCGCCGGGCGGGGCCGCGCGGACGGCGTCGCGCACCCGCTCCCCCGAACCCCGGGTGAAGGAGGCCACCTTGATCACGGTGATGCCGTCCGCGAGCCTGCGCACGGTCACCGGGTCGACGCGCAGCCGCTCCCGCCGCAGGGTCTCGGTGCGGCCGGCGCCGTTGCGGCTGAGGCCGAGCACCGCCGGGGTGCCGGCCTCGCCGCGCAGCAGCGCCACCACGTCGGCCACGGCGAGCCCGGTCACACCGCGGCCGTCCACGCTCAGCAGCCGGTCCCCGGCGCGCAGCCCGGCCCGGGCGGCGGGGCTGTCGGGCTGGACCCGTTCGACCTCGATCACGCCGTCGTGGTGGCGCCCGGCCCAGAGGCCGACCCCGGTCCAGCGGCCGTCGAGGTCCTCGGCGAAGGCCTCGTACTCGCCCCGGTCGTAGACGGTGCCCCAGCGGTCGCCGCTGCGGCTGACCACCTCCTGGGCGGCCTTCTTGCCGGACTTGCCCTCGGCGACGGCCTCGGCGGCGGCGCGCGCGACGGCCTCCCGGTCCGCGGTCCCGCTCTGGCGCGGGGAGGGTAACGGAGTACCCGTGAGGGCGAGCGGCCGATCGGCCTCCGCCTCCTTCGGCGCCCAGGACCCGCTCCCCGCCCCGGCACCCACGGAGGCGAGGAAGAGCAACGTCAGAACGGCCCCGCGACGCAGGTCGCGGGGCCGGAGACAGAGAGCGGGCAGACCCGGCATGGCGCCGAGTCTAGGACAAGCCCCGCCGCGGTACGGCTGGTTGACGAACAGCACACAGTGCAGTCGGTCACTCGTTCGGGTGGAGTGCCGAGGTTCCCGGGCGGCCGGCAGGACGCCGCTCTAGGTTTGCGCCATGACCACAGCGGCGGGGATTCGCGAGGAGGGGCACGCCCGGTTCACCTTCCGGCTGCGCGTCTCGTCCACCGCGCTGTCGGCTCTGCTCGATGAAGCGGACCGCTGCCGCTGGGTGTGGAACCAGTGCGTCGCCACATCCCGTGCGGCGCACCGATCCGGAGAGAAATGCGGGCCTGCCGGACTCGACAGGATGCTGACCGGCTGGCGTGCCGAGCATGAGTGGCTGGGCGCAGGTGGGAGTGTGCCTCAGCAGCAGGCTGTCCGGGATTTCGCCGCTTCCAGGGCCAAGGCGTTGAAGGACATCAAGGCACGGTTGCCACTGCGGCGACGGGCGGGCATGCCCGGGCTCAAGAAGAAGGACCGGACCGACCCGTCGCTCAACTACACCCGGCGCGGCTTCCGGTTGAAGGACGGACGGTTGCACCTGGCGGGCGGCATCGCTTTAACGGTGGTGTGGTCGCGAGAACTGCCGTCTGATCCCTCCAGCGTGCGCGTCTATCGGGACAGCCTCGGCCACTGGTACGCCTCCTTCGTCGTCCGCACGGAAACGCTGCCGCTCGCCGGAACCGGCGAGGCGATCGGTATCGACTGGGGCGTGCGGGACCTCGCCACGACGACGAGCGATGCCCATGACCTCCCCCACCCCGGACACGGGAAGAAGGCAGCCGACCGGCTGGCGCGCTATCAGCGCATGATGGCCCGCCGTAAGCCAGGGCGCGGGCAGGCGGCCTCGAAGGGCTACCGAACAGCGAAGCGGCAGGCAGCGAAGGCGCACAAGAAGGCCGTCCGTCAGCGGCAGGACACTGCCCGTAAATGGGCCAAGCAGGTCGTAAGGGCCTTCGACCGGCTCGCGGTGGAGGATTTCCGGCCCAAGTTCCTCGCGAAGTCCACCATGGCGCGCAAAGCGGCTGACGCGGCGATCGCGTCCACCAAGAGCGAGCTGATCAACATGGCGCGCAAGCACGGCCGGATCGTCCACCTCGTGGACCCGGCGCACACCACCATGGACTGCGGACGGTGCGGAGCGAGAGCCAAGCACGCCCTGCCGCTGTCGGAACGCACCTACACGTGTACCGCGTGCGGAGCCGTCTCCCCCAGGGACAAGAACTCCGCACGCGTGATGCTCGTCCGGGCAGGTCTCGACCCGGCCGGCGCCGATCGCGGAAGACTGGGCGGACCGCCGGTCCGCCCAGCAGCGTGAGCCGGGAATCCCCCTCCTGGGTGGAGGGGGAGGGCGTCAAACCTTGAGGTACTTGCGCAGCGCCACGAACGCCGCCAGGGAGGGCATCAGGAGGCCGATCACCAGGACCAGGGGGAGCTTGGTGAGGACGGCGTCCCAGCCGATGAAGTTGATCAGCTGGAGCTTGTCGCGGAGCGCGATGCCGTGGTCGATGACGAAGTACTGGCCCGCGCCGAGCATGCCGCAGGCCAGGCCGGCGCCGATGAGGCCGGCCACGGCCGCCTCCATGATGAACGGCACCTGGATGTAGAAGCCGGAGGCGCCCACCAGGCGCATGATGCCGGTCTCCCGCCGACGGCTGAACGCCGAGACGCGCACCGTGTTGACGATCAGCAGCAGGGCCACGATCAGCATGATCAGCATGATGCCGAGCGCCGCCCAGTTGAGGGTGCCGAGCAGGGCGAAGAGGTTGTCGAGCTCGCTGCTCTGGTCGGCGACCGACTGCACCCCGTCGCGGCCCGCGAAGGCCGAGGTGATGACCGCGTACTTCTCCGGGTTGCGCAGCTTGACCCGGAAGGAGTCGGGCATCTGGTCCGGGGTGACCACCGAGGCGAGCGCCGTGTGCCCGAAGCGCTCCTTGTAGTGCTTGTAGGCCTCGTCCGAGGACTCGTACATGACCGTCTGGACGAGGGCCATCTTCTTGAGCTCGGTCTCGATGCCCTGCTTCTGCTCGGGGGTCACCGCCCCCTTGGAGCAGGGCTTGCCGCCGCCCGCGGCGGGCGCCCCGGCGGCGGCGGGGGCTCCGGCCGCGTCGATGGCGTCGTTCTTGGTGCAGAGGTAGACGGTGACGTTGACCTTGTCGTACCAGAACCCCTTCATCGCGCTGACCTGGTCGCGCATGAGGAGGGAGCCCCCGAAGAGGGCCAGCGACAGGGCCACGGAGATGATGACCGCGAAGGTCATGGTGAGATTGCGGCGGAGGCCGACGCCGATCTCCGACATGACGAACTGGGCGCGCATGGCGTCTGGGGACCTTTCAGTGCTGGTAGCCGTAGACGCCGCGCGACTGGTCGCGCACGAGTCGGCCCTGTTCGAGTTCGATGACGCGCTTGCGCATCTGGTCGACGATCTGCTGGTCGTGCGTCGCCATGATCACGGTGGTGCCGGTCCGGTTGATCCGGTCCAGCAGCTTCATGATCCCGACCGAGGTCTGCGGGTCGAGGTTGCCCGTCGGCTCGTCCGCGATCAGCAGGGCGGGCCGGTTGACGAAGGCGCGGGCGATGGCGACGCGCTGCTGCTCACCGCCGGAGAGCTCGCCCGGCATCCGCCCCTCCTTGCCGCCGAGGCCGACCAGCTCCAGCACCTGCGGGACGGCCTTGCGGATCTCGCCGCGCGGTTTGCCGATCACCTCCTGCGCGAAGGCGACGTTCTCGGCCACGGTCTTGTTGGGCAGGAGACGGAAGTCCTGGAAGACGGTCCCCAGCTGGCGCCGCATGTGCGGGACCTTCCAGTTGGAGAGCTTCGCGAGGTCCTTGCCCAGGACGTGCACCTGACCGTGGCTCGCCCGTTCCTCGCGCAGGACCAGCCGCAGGAACGTGGACTTGCCGGAGCCGGAGGAGCCGACCAGGAAGACGAACTCGCCCTTGGCGATGTCCAGGGAGACGTCTCTGAGTGCGGGACGGTTCTGCTTCGGGTAGGACTTGGAGACGTTGTCGAATCGGATCACGGGTGCACCACGGTCGCCGGGAGTAGGTGTGCGTGACCATACGCGACCGGGCGCGAGGTGGGGACCCGGCATCCGCACTTGCCCGATATATCCCGGCTCTCGGCGGTGCGGTTTCGCGATTGCCCGGACGGGCCGCGCCGAATGTCGGCGGAGCTGGCACAGTGGTAGGGGGAACGGTCTCGGTCCCCACGCCGTTAACGAAGGGGACGAGAGGAGGAGCGCATGACATATGACCGGCTCGTGTGCGCGAACTGCGCGGCACCCGTGAGCCAGGGCCGATGCCCTGTGTGCCGGGCGAACCGGGAGCGCCTCCAGCAGGAGGGCCCCTTCGCCGGGCTGAATCCGGTGACGCTCATCGCGCTTCTGGTGGCGCTGGTGGCGGCACTGGCGTTGGTGGCTCGGACCGCGTAGCCGACGCCGCGTCCCGATCACACGTAAGGACGAAGGGCCCGGACACCATCAGGTGTCCGGGCCCTTCGCTCGTTCCACGCGTCACGCGTTACGCGCTCTGCTCCTGCTGCTTGCGCCAGCGGATGCCGGCCTCCAGGAAGCCGTCGATCTCGCCGTCGAGGACCGCCTGCGGGTTGCCGACCTCGAACTCCGTGCGCAGGTCCTTGACCATCTGGTACGGGTGCAGGACGTAGGAGCGCATCTGGTTGCCCCAGGAGCTGCCGCCGTCCTTGAGGGCGTCCATCCTGGCCTGCTCCTCCTGGCGGCGGCGCTCCAGCAGCTTGGCCTGGAGCACGTTCATCGCGCTGGCCTTGTTCTGGATCTGCGAGCGCTCGTTCTGGCAGGAGACGACGATGCCGGTCGGGAGGTGCGTGATGCGCACGGCCGAGTCGGTCGTGTTGACGCCCTGGCCGCCGGGGCCGGAGGCGCGGTACACGTCCACGCGCAGCTCGGTCTCGTCGATCTCGACGTGGTCGCTGGTCTCGACGACCGGGAGGACCTCGACGCCCGCGAAGGAGGTCTGGCGGCGGCCCTGGTTGTCGAAGGGGGAGATGCGCACGAGGCGGTGCGTGCCCTGCTCGACGGAGAGGGTGCCGTAGGCGTACGGGGCCTTGACGACGAAGGTGGTCGACTTGATGCCGGCCTCTTCCGCGTACGAGGTCTCGTAGATCTCGGTGGAGTAGCCGTGCCGCTCGGCCCAGCGCAGGTACATGCGCTGGAGGCGCTCGGCGAAGTCGGAGGCGTCGACGCCGCCGGCCTCGGCACGGATGTTGACCAGCGCCTCGCGCTCGGCGTACTCGCCGGAGAGCAGGGTGCGGACCTCCATCTCGTCCAGCGCCTTGCGGACGGAGACGAGCTCGGCCTCGGCCTCGGCGAGGGTGTCCGCGTCGTCCATCTCCTGGGCGAGCTCGAACAGCACCGCGAGGTCGTCGATGCGGCCGCGCAGGGACTCGGTCTTGCGCACTTCCGCCTGGAGGTGCGACAGCTTGCTCGTGATCTTCTGGGCGGCGTCCGGGTCGTCCCACAGGGACGGCGCGGCGGCCTGCTCCTCGAGCACGGCGATATCTGCCCTCAGCTTGTCGAGGTCCAGGACGGCCTCGATCGACCCCATGGTCGAGGAGAGGGACTTCAGCTCTTCGGAAACATCGACGACTGCCACGGGTCCAGCGTAGCCGGTCCCCGGACGGCACTCTCCGGCCAGGCCGGATCAACCCGTACGGGGAGGGGTGGGTACGGGCGTACCCTCACCGTATGACCGTTCTACTCGTGAAGCGCCGCCATGTGGACCACATGCGTGTCACCACCACGAGCTGTCTGCCGCCGGACCTCGCACGAGCCTGATCCACCCCGATCCGACTTCGGTCCTGTACGCGGCCCCGCCGCCCCGGCGCCATCCCTGCCGGCGGCGCGCTGCCACCCGCTGCCCCGCCATCTCTGGGGCACAGGACCCCGTGACATCCGAAACGGAGCCGTCATGCCGTCCGCGCACCCCTCCTCCTCTTCTTCTTCCGCCACGCTCCCCTCCTCCGCTTCCTCCTCCTCGTCGCTCGCCGTCATCGACCTCTCCCGGGCGGACGACCCGGCCGAGCGGGCCGACTTCCTGAAGCAGCTGCACGCCGCCGCCCGGGACACCGGCTTCCTGTACCTGACCGGGCACGGCATAGGCGAGTCCGAGACCGCCCGGATCCTGGAGCTGACCAGGGCGTTCTTCGCGCTGCCGGAAGCGGACCGGCTCGCGGTGAGCAACCTGAACTCCCCGCACTTCCGGGGCTACACCCGGATCGGGCACGAGCTGACGGGCGGCTCCTCCGACTGGCGCGACCAGCTCGACGTCGGCGCGGAGCGGCCGGCCCCGGTGCTGGGGCCGGACGACCCGGCGTACCTGTGGCTGGAGGGCCCCAACCAGTGGCCGGAGGCGCTGCCGGAGCTGCGGGAGGTGGTCCTGGACTGGCAGACGCGGCTGGCGGCGGTGGCGCACCGGCTGCTCCGGGAGCTGCTCGCCTCGATCGGTGCCCCCGCCGACTTCTTCGACGCGGCCTTCGCGGACCGCCCCCACCTGCACACGAAGCTGATCCGCTACCCCGGGTCCGCGCCGTCGGGCGCCGACCAGGGGGTGGGCGCGCACAAGGACTACGGGTTCCTGACGCTGCTCCTGCAGGACTCGGTGGGCGGGCTCCAGGTGGTCCGGGACGGCGCGTACGTCGACATCCCGCCACTGCCGGGGGCCTTCGTGGTCAACCTGGGCGAGCTGCTGGAGATCGCCACCGAGGGGTACCTGCGGGCCACCGACCACCGGGTGGTCAGCCCGCCGGGCGCGGTGGAGCGGTTCTCGGTGCCGTTCTTCTACAACCCCCGGCTGGACGCGGTCGTGGAGACCGTCCCCGGGGACTACCTGCGCGGGGCGCCGGGCATCGCCCAGGACGCCTCGAACCCGCTGCACGCGGAGTACGGGCGCAACGAGCTCAAGGGCTGGGTCCGCGCACATCCCGAGGTCGCCCGGCGCTGGCACCCGGAGCTCACCACCGCGTAGCCCGCACGGCGGCCGGGCCCCGGAAGGGGCCCGGCGGGGGTCGGACGGCCCTAACGGGGTGCCGGGGCGGAGTGCTTGCCGTCCTGCTTCGGCGGCGCGGGGTCCTCGCCGCCCGACACCGCGAGCCAGCTCCCCACCCCCACCGCGGCGGCCAGCGCCAGCGCCGACGCCGAGAGCACCAGCCGCCGCTTGCGCGCGACCTCGGCCCGGTGCCGGGCGGAGCCCGGACGGTGGCCGCCGGCCGGACGCGGGACGCGGGCGGTGCCCAGGGCGCCGCCGGCCAGCTCGTCGGGGGCCGGCACGCGCATGGAGGTGTGGGTGTCCCGGTTGGAGTCCGTCGCGGAACCCGGTACCAGCGGCACCACGCCCCGCCGGCGTACGGGATCGGCCGCCGGTTCCTCCGAGGGCTCCGGCTCCGCTTCGGCGTCGTCCGGCTCGTCCACGTCCAGCGGCGGCATCCCGGCCAGCATCGGCAGCAGCTCCCGCAGCCGGACGGACAGCTCCGAGGCCCGCAGCCGCGAGGCGGGGGCCTTGGCCAGGCACTGGACCATGAGCTGCCACAGCTCGTCGGGGATCCCCGGCAGCGGCACCACGGTCTCGGTCACGTGCCGGCGCAGCACCGCGCCCGGATGGCCCCCGCCGAAGGGGGTGAACCCGGCGAGCAGCTCGTACAGCACGGTGGCCAGGGCGTATATGTCGACGGCCGCCCGCGGGGGCAGGCCTTCCACTATCTCCGGCGCGAGGTAGTCCGGCGTCCCGATGATCCGGGTGGTCGGCGCGGTGGCCCGGCTCCCGGCGGCCCGCCGGGGGGAGTCGATGAGCTTGGCCACGCCGAAGTCGGTGAGCAGCGCGGGGTGGGCGCCGCCCGGCCCGAGGGGGCCCTGCATGTCGAGCAGGACGTTCTCCGGCTTGACGTCCCGGTGGACGACCCCGGCCGCGTGGGCGGCGGCGAGGGCGTCGGCGACGTCGGCGACGATGGCCACGGCCGCCTCGGGGGCGAGCCGGCGCTCGCGGTCGAGGCGCGTGCGCAGGTCCGTGCCGCGGACGAGGTCCATGACCAGGGCGAGGTCGTTGCCGTCGACGACGAGGTCGCGGACGGACACGACGTGGGGGTGCTCCAGCCCGAGCAGCGCGCTGCGCTCCTGGACGAAGCGTCCGACCAGTTCCTGGTCGGAGGCGAGGTCCTCGCGCAGCAGTTTGATGGCGACGGGCCCGTCGGGCCCCTCGCCGAACCACACCGTGCCCGCGCTGCCGCGCCCCAGGATCTGGTGCGCGGTGTACCGGCTGCCGATCTTCCGTGCCACGACTGCTCCCTCAGCGGCTGGAGTACGCGACAAAGCTACGCGGCCGAATGGGGGTTGGAGGCTCCGGATCGCGGCGACCTTCACTTCTGCGGGCGAAATCACGTCCTGGATGTCGACAAATCCACGAAGTCGGCGCTACGGGAGCCCTTCGGCGGGACCTCGGCGGGGTCTCAGGGCCCGTCGGCCGACGTCAGGGCGACGTCAGGCCGACGTCAGGGCGTGCCACCGCCGCTGCCGCTGCCGCCGCTCACCGAGTCCCCGATCGAGGTGACGAAGTCGACGGCGTCGCTGCCCCAGCTCCACACCTGGTCCCACCAGTTCTTGCCGGTGCCGACCCATTCCTGGAGCGGGGTGAGCTCCCAGACCAGCCAGCCGCCGATGAACAGCAGCAGGATCATGACCAGGCAGCCCTTGAGGCAGCCGAGGCCGGGGATCCGGACCGGGTTGGCGCTGCGGCGGCGGGGCTCGCGCGGTTCGCGGGGCTCGCGCGGGGGCCGCTGCTGCTGGGGCGCCTGCGGCCGGGCCTGTGCCTGGGGCCGCTGCTGCTGCGCAGGCGGCTGCGGCGGCTGGTACTGGGGCTGCTGCGGCTGCTGGTACTGCTGGGGCTGGTACTGCTGCTGGGGCTGCTGGTACTGCGGCTGCTGATACTGCTGCGGCTGCTGGTACTGCTGGGGCGAAGGCGCCGGGCGGTACTGGGGCGGCTGCTGCTGCGGCGGCTGCTGCGGGTACTGCTGCTGCGGCGGCCGGGGCTGGTGCTGCGGGGGCGGCGGGGCCTGCCGCTGGGGGCGGCGGCGCAGCGGGTCCTCGCTCGGGTCGAGGTAGTGCATCTGCGTCTGCTCGTTGCGGTCCCGGGCGGCCCGCATCTGCGACTCCCACGGGTGCGGGCTGTCGGGCCGCTGCACGGGGGGCATGACGGAGGTCGGGTCCGGGGCGCCGCCGGGCGCGCCCGGGGCGCCGGTGCTGGGCAGCACGGTGGTGGCGTCACCGCCGCCGATCGGCGGCAGCACGCTGGTCATGGCGTTCGGGTCGTACGCGCCCGGCTGGGCGGCCCCGGCCCCCGCGGGCAGCGCCTGCGTCGGGTCGGCGGCGCCGGGCACGGTGGGGACGGGCGCCGGAGAGGGGTCGGGCACGAGCAGGGCGCCGACGCCGAGCGCGGCCTCGACCTCGTCGGGCGAGGAGTGCACGCGGATGCCGGAGGCGACCACGCGCAGGCCGCGGGCCAGGTTCTCGGCGCTGGGACGCTCGTCGGGCTCCTTGCGCAGGCAGCGCTCGATGACGATCCACAGCGGCTCGGGCACGCTCGGGGGCCGCTGGGGCTCCTCGCTGAGGTGGCGGTGGAGCACTTCGAGCGCGGTGCCGCCGGCGAAGGGCGGGCGGCCGGTGACGAGCTCGTAGAGGAGGATTCCGGCGCCGTAGATGTCGACGGCGGAGGTCTGCGGGCGGCCCTCGGCGGACTCGGGCGCCACGTAGGCGGGGGTGCCGACGAACTCGTGGGTGCGGGTCAGGCCCGGGGAGTCGGCCAGGCGCGCGATGCCGAAGTCGGTGAGCATCGGCTTCATCTGGCCACCGCGCTCGTCGAGCAGCACGTTGGCGGGCTTCAGGTCGCGGTGGACGACGCCGTCGGCGTGGCTGGCGGCGAGCGCGTCGGCGATCTGCGCGGTCAGCAGGCACGCGGCGACCGGGCTGAAGGGGCCGTTGTCGCGGATGTACTTGTGCAGGTCCGGGCCGTCGATCAGGTCCATGACCAGGGCCAGCAGGTCCCCCTCGACGACGAGGTCGCGGGTGCGGACGATGTTGGGGTGGGTCAGGCGCAGCAGGACGGAACGCTCGCGCAGGAAGCGCATGACGATGTCCGCGTCCTGGGCCAGCTCCTCCTTGAGGACCTTGATGGCCACGGTCTCGCCGGGCTGTCCGGCGACGGCCGCTTCCGCGCCGGCGGTCTCCCGCTGGCGGGCTCGCCAGACGGTGCCCGTCGCGCCGCGTCCGAGCGGCTCTTCGAGCAGGTACTTGCTGCCGACTGGCCGCACGTCTCGCGCTCCCCTGCTGTCGTGTGGTCGGGTCTTTCCCGGGGTGTTTCCGGCTGATTCCGCTGTGTGGGTTTCCGGCCCAACTCTAGGGGGTGTCCCCGGGGAAGACGCGGGCCGACGGAGGTTGGTTGCCGCACATATGTACGAAGAGTGAGATATGCGGGGTATGCCGGAGGCGATTTTGAGCAGCTCCCTGTCCGTATTCGTACGGCGGGCCGACCGACCCGTGACCGATCAAGATCAATTGTGGGCGGGTGCCGGGCGTGTCGAACGCGACAGGTGCGAGGATGCACCCGTACGGAACGGCCGGGACGGGAGCCCTGCCTTCCGGCAGACCTGACCGGACGACGCGTCCGTGCCGGGCGGGGGGTGACCGGGCAGGCATGCCCCGCCGTTCCCCTGCCGGACGCACGCACCGCGCACTGCGCTCCGCGCAGAAGGGACCGCTGACGGCGATGCAGATCCGGTTGACCGTCCTTGGGCCGCGCAGCGGCCACCAGGCCGCCGCCGCGGCGGCCGGCTGTGACGTCCTCGTCACCGCGCCCGCCGGGACCGCGCTGGCCGCGGTCGCCTCCGGGCTCGCGGCGACCGTGGGCGGGCCCGACACCGGCGGCACCGTGGTGCTGTACGCCGGAGCGCGCCGGCTCGACCTCCAGCGGACCGTCCTCGGCGAGCCGCCGCTGGTCGACGGGGCGGTGCTGACGCTGCACACCCCCGCGTCCGACGGTGACGCGCTGGCCGACGACGGACACACGGCCCCGCAGCTGCACGTGGTGGCCGGACCCGACGCGGGCGGGGTCCACCTGCTGCACCCCGGGGCGGTCCGGATCGGACGCTCGGCGGACGCGGACGTACCGTTGGACGACCCGGACGTGTCGCGGCTGCACTGCGCGGTGACCGTACGGGCGGACGGCCGGGTGACCGTGGCCGACCTCGGCTCGACGAACGGCACCACCCTCGACGGCGCCCCCGTGGGCGCGGGGACGGTACCGCTGCCGCCGGGCGCCCTGCTGCGCATCGGCGAGTCCACGCTGCGGCTGGCCTCCGGCGCCGGGGACGCCCGGCCCCTGGCGGTGGTCCCGGACCTGGAGGGCCACCTCTCCCTCCCCGCCCCGGGCCCCTCCGGCGGTACGGAGCCCACCGCGCCCGGCGGCCCCGGCCCCGACCCCGCCCTGGGGCTGCGCCCCGGCACCCCCCGCCCCGGCACGCCCGGCGCGGCGCACCCCGCCACGGCCCGCCCGGCGTCACCGGACGCCCCCGACACCGGCACCGACACCGGCGCGGGGCAGGACCGGCACTCCGGCGCCCCCCTCCCGGGAACCCCCGGCTCCGAGGAGCGGCCCGGGACGCCCGGCGCGGCCAGGCGCCGGGGGCTCGGGGCCTGGGCGCGCAGATGGGTGCGCGGGGAGGAGCCCGAGCAGGCGGCGGAGGCGGAACCGGACGCGCCGGCCAGGACCGCGGCACCTGACGCCGACGACCCGGCGGCGCTGTTGCTGGCCGCCCTCGGGCCGACGCGGCGGCTGTGGTCGCGCGGGGCCGGAAACCTGCGGTTCCTGGAGGCGGGGCTCGGCGCGGGCAGCCGGGTCTCGCTGCGCGAGTGCGGCTCGCTCGGGATCGCGGGACCGCGGGACCGGCTGACCGGCGTCGCCCGGTCCGTGATCGCCCAGCTGGCCGGGCTGCACGCGCCCGCGCGGCTGGAGATCGTCCTGCTGGCGGCGGACCGCGCGTACCCCGTGCAGGAGCGGCGCCGCGACTGGGGCTGGCTGGGCTGGCTGCCCCACGTACGGCCGGCGCACGGCCAGGACTGCCGGCTGCTGCTCGCGTACGACCGGGACCAGGCGGTCGCGCGGACCGGGGAGCTGACCCGGCGGCTGGACGACAGCGCGCTCGGCACCAACTGGGCGGCCGCCGACGAGGAGGCGCTGCGCCGGGCCGCGCACGCCTACGAGGGACCCCGCACGCTGGTGGTCGTGGACGGCGATCCGGGCGCGGGCCACCTGCGCGAGGTGACGGGCCGGCTGGCCTCGCACGGGCCGGCGGCCGGCATCCACGTCCTGGTCCTCGCGCAGGCCCCGGCGGCGACGCCCGCCTCCCCCGTGGCCGCGACGTACGAGGCGGCCTGCGCCAGCTCCCCGGCGTTCCGGCACTGCGGCCGGGCCGCCCTGCTGAGCGGCGACGTGGCCACGGCGGTGCGCAGCTTCCCCGTCACGGGCGGCCGGCCGGCCGGCCCCGGGGAGACGGCGGTCGCGGACGGGGTCTCCGCCGCCTGGGCGGAGCGGTTCGCCCGGGCGCTGGCGCCGCTGCGCGCGGACGCGGCGCCCGCGCAGGGCGCCGGGTACCGTCCGGCGGCCGCGAGCCTCCCGGCGGCCGCGCGGCTCCTCGACGAGCTCGGTCTTGCCCGGGCCACCCCGGCCTCCCTGATGGCCCGCTGGGCGGCCGCCACCGACCAGGGCCAGGGCGTCGGCGGCCGGGCGGAGATCGTCCTCGGCGCGGGCCGGCGCGGGCCGGTCGGTGCCGAGCTGGTCCACGACGGCCCGCACCTGCTGGTGGAGGGGCCCGCCGGCAGCGGCCGGACGGAGCTGCTGCGTTCGCTGGCGGCCTCCCTGTCGGCGGCGGCCCGCCCCGACCACCTGGGCCTGGTCCTGCTGGACGGCGCCGGCGGGGAGCGCGGCGACGGCCTCGCGCCCTGCATGGAACTCCCGCACGTGTCGGCCCACCTGGTGGCCTCGGACCCGCTGCGCATGCGGGAGTTCGCGCAGGCCCTCGGTGCCGAGCTCAAGCGCCGCCACGAGCTGCTGGACGGGACGGCGTTCGCGCAGTGGCACGCGGGCCGGGAGGCGGGCGGCCGGATGGTCGCGCCCCGTCAGCCCACGCCGGGCGAGCTGCGCGGTGACCTCGATCCGCAGCGCAGCGGCACCCTGCGGCTGCGGGCCTCCGCGCCGCGCACCGAGCCGGCGGCGGGGCCGAGTCCGCTGCCCCGGCTGGTGGTGCTGGTGGACGACTTCGACGCGCTGGTCGCGCCCGCGCTGGGCAGCACGGGCCGGCCGGCCGCCGGTTCGGTGGTGCGGGCGCTGGAGGCGGTGGCCCGGGAGGGCACCCGCCTCGGGGTGCACCTCATAGCGACGAGCGCCCGCCCGGACCGTACGGCCGACACCGAGCTGGCCCGGCGCTCCACGCTGCGGGTCGAGCTGGACGCCCCGGACCGGCCGGGTCCGGGCCGCGGCGTGCTGCGGTACGCGGACGGGCGGGCGGTGCCGTTCCAGGCGGGCCGGGTGACGGGCCGGATCCCGCGCACGGCGACGCTGCGGCCGACGGTGGTACCGGTGGAGTGGGACCGGATGGGTGATCCGCCGGCCCGCCGCCCGGTGCGCGAGCTGGGCAACGGCCCGACGGACCTGGCGCTGCTGGCGAGTGCCCTCGACCGGGCCTCCCACCTGGTGTCGGCGACGCCGGTGCTGTTCCCGCCCGCCCCCTGAGGTCCCCCTCCTCCCCCGCGCAGACCCATCGGCGACCCCTCCACGGCCCCTCCACTGCCCCCTCACGCGGTATTGCGGGGCCGCGCGGGTCGGCGTAGACCTTGTGGTCCGGGACACACACGGGCATCGGGGGCACAGCCATGCGCAAGCACGGAACGAGCCGGACGACGATCGGGTGGGCGGCCCTGGCGGCCGCGGGGGTGCTCGCGCTCTCGGCGTGCGGGGACGGTCCGCAGCCGGGGCCCGAGGAGCCCGGTGCGGGCGCGACGGCGGCGCCGCGGGTGCAGTTACCGAAACTGGACGGCGAGAAGCTGGAGGTCGCCGCGGTCTGGACGGGGCCGGAGCAGGCGAACTTCACCAAGGTGCTCAAGGAGTTCGAGAAGCGCACGGGTGCGAAGGTGACCTTCGTACCGGCCCAGGACCCGATCGTCACCTTCCTCGGCACCAAGATCGCGGGCGGTCAGCCGCCGGACGTGGCGCTGCTCCCGCAGGTCGGGGCGCTGGTGTCGGCGGTCCGGAACAAGTGGGCGCAGCCGGTGGGCCCGGAGGCCGCGGCGCAGCTGGACGCGAACTACTCGCCGGGCTGGAAGAAGCTGGGCGCGGTCGACGGCACCCAGTACGGGGTGTACTACAAGGCGGCCAACAAGTCGCTGGTCTGGTACAACGCGAAGGCCTTCGAGGCGGCGGGCGTCGCGCCCCCCAAGACCTGGAAGGAGCTGATCGCGGCTGCGGACACGCTGTCCGCCTCCGGCATCCCGGCGGTCTCGGTGGCGGGCGCGGACGGCTGGACCCTGACGGACTGGTTCGAGAACGTCTACCTGTCGCAGGCCGGTCCGGAGAAGTACGACAAGCTGGCGCGGCACGAGCTGAAGTGGACGGACGACAGCGTCAAGCAGGCGCTGACCACGCTCGGGGAGCTGTTCGGCCGCAAGGACTTCCTGGCGGGCGGCACGAGCGGGGCGCTGGCGACGGAGTTCCCGAAGTCGGTGACGCAGACCTTCACCGGGGGCGACCGGCCCGCGGCGGCGATGGTCTTCGAGGGCGACTTCGTGGCGGTGAACATCGCGCAGACCGGGGAGAAGGTGGGCGAGGGCGCCAAGGTGTTCCCGTTCCCGGCGGTGGGCGCGAAGGCACCGGTGGTGTCGGGCGGTGACGTGGCGGTGGCGCTGAAACCGTCGAAGGGCGCGCAGGCGCTGCTGACGTTCCTGGCCTCGGCCGACGCGGCGGAGATCCAGGCCCGCGAGGGCGGTTTCGTCTCCCCGAACAAGGCCGTGAATCCGAGCGCCTACCCGAATCCGATCCAGCGGGACATCGCGAAGGCGCTGGTCGCGTCGGGCGACGACTTCCGCTTCGACATGTCGGACCAGGCTCCGGCGGCGTTCGGCGGGACGCCGGGTGCCGGGGAGTGGAAGGCGCTCCAGGACTTCCTGGCGAACCCGTCGGACGTGGCGGGCACCCAGGCGAAACTGGAGGCGGACGCGGCCAAGGCCTACGGGAACTGATCCGGTGACGGCCACGACCGGCGAGGGGCCGCCCGACGCCCGGACGCCGCCCGGACGGTCCGCGGCCCGTCGGCGGCGGCTGATCGCGGCGGCGTTCCTCCTGCCGGCGCTGGTGCTGCTGGGCGCGCTCGTCGTGCAGCCCATCGGGTACTCCCTCTACCGCAGCCTCTTCGACCGCTCCGGGGACGTGTTCGTCGGCGCGGGCAACTACCGGGAGATCCTGAGCGACCCCACCATCCGCACGGCACTGCGCAACACGGCGCTGTGGGTGGTGCTGGCGCCGGCGGTGGCCACCGCGCTCGGCCTGGTCTTCGCGGTGCTGACCGAACGGGTGCGCTGGGGGACGGCGTTCAAGCTGCTGGTCTTCATGCCGATGGCGATCTCGATGCTGGCGGCGGGCATCATCTTCCGGCTCGTCTACGACCACGACCCCCACCGGGGCGTGGCCAACGCGGTGTGGGTCGGGGTGCACGACACCTTCGCCCCGTCCTCGGCCTTCCCCAAGGCCCGGCCGGGCCGGGACTCCCCGCTGGAGCCCGCCGGCGGGGGCGCCTTCGTGACGCGGGCCCCCGTACGGGCGGGCGTTCCGGTGCTGCTGCCGCTGGTCGGGGTGGCGCCGGAGGCCCTGCCCGCGGGGACCCGTACGGCCGCGGCGGCGCCCGCGGAGCCGGGGAAGGTCACCGGCACCGTCTGGCAGGACTTCACCCGGGGCGGGGGCGGCCGGACGAACGCGGTCGACCCGACCGAGCGGGGCTTCTCCGGGATGCGCGTGGAGGCGGTGCGCGACGGGCGGGTGGTGGCTTCGGCGACGGCCCGCGCGGACGGCACCTTCGTCCTGCCGGCGGCGGCGGACGGGGCACTGCTGCGGCTGCCGGGCTCCAACTTCCGGGAGGCGTACGCGGGGGTGGAGTGGCTCGGGCCGGCGCTGGTGACCCCGGCGGTGATCGGGGCGTACGTGTGGATGTGGGCCGGGTTCGCGATGGTGCTGATCGGGGCCGGGCTGGCGGCCGTACCGCGGGAGCTGCTGGAGGCGGCCCGGGTGGACGGGGCGAACGAGTGGCAGGTGTTCCGGCGGATCACCGTGCCGCTGCTCGCGCCGGTGCTGGCGGTGGTGCTGGTGACCCTCGTCATCAACGTCATGAAGATCTTCGACCTGGTCTTCGTGATCGCTCCGGGTGCGGTCCAGGACGACGCGAACGTGCTGGCGCTGCAGCTGTACCGGACGTCGTTCGGGACGGACGCCGACCAGGGGCTGGGCAGTGCCATCGCGGTGCTGCTGCTGGTTCTGGTGGTACCGGTGATGCTGCTGAACATCCGCAGGCTGCGGAAGGAGGGGTCCCGATGAGCACGCCCGCCGTCGTCGGCCGGCTCGCGGCCCGCGCCGCGTCCGGCGCCGTCCGCGTCTTCCTCGTCCTGGCCGCGCTCTTCTGGCTGCTGCCCACCCTCGGGCTGCTGATCTCCTCGTTCCTGTCCCCCACCGACCTGAACACGGGCGGCTGGTGGCAGGCCCTGACCGCGCCCTCGAAGCTGACGGCGGCGAACTACGCCCGGCTGCTGACGAACGACACCATCACCGGCTCGCTGCTGAGCACGGTGGCGATCGCCGTTCCCGCGACCCTGCTCGTGCTCGTGCTGGGCTCGCTCGCCGGATACGCCTTCGCCTGGCTGGAGTTCCCGGGCCGGGACTGGCTCTTCCTCGTCGTGGTGGGGCTGCTGGTGGTCCCCGTACAGGTGGCGCTGATCCCGGTGTCCGAACTCTTCGGGGCCATCGGCCTGTTCGAGACCACGGCGGGGGTGGTCCTCTTCCACACCGCCTTCGGCCTGCCCTTCGCGATCTTCCTGCTGCGCAACTTCTTCGCGGAGATCCCGCGCGAGCTGCTGGAGGCGGCGCGCCTGGACGGAGCGGGCGAACTGCGGCTGTTCGCCAAGGTGGTGCTCCCGCTGGGCGGTCCGGCGATCGCCTCGCTCGGCATCTTCCAGTTCCTGTGGGTGTGGAACGACATGCTGGTGGCGCTGGTGTTCGCCGACTCGGCGCACCCGCCCGTCACGGTGGCGCTCCAGCAGCAGGTGCGGCAGTTCGGGAACAACATCGACGTCCTGGCCCCCGGGGCCTTCCTGTCGATGGTGGTGCCGCTCGTCGTGTTCTTCGCGTTCCAGCGGCAGTTCGTGACGGGGGTGATGGCCGGAGCCGTCAAGTAGCGCGTGATCACGGCGCTGACGTGGGGCGTTGACACCGGGTAACCCGATTGCCGCACGCTGCGTAACCCGAACGCCGCGCGCGCGGTTGCCGGGGGACATGCCCGCGCCGACCCATGGATGTGCCGTGCCCCGGTTCAGCGTCATCGTGCCCGCGTACAAGGTTCAGGCGTACCTCCAGGAGTGCCTGGAGTCGGTCCTGTCCCAGTCGTACCCGGATCTGGAGCTGATCGCGGTCGACGACGCCTCCCCGGACGCCTGCGGCGCGATCATCGACGAGTTCGCGGCGCGCGACCCCCGGGTCACCGCCGTGCACCTGGCGCACAACCTCGGCCCGGGCCCGGCCCGCAACGCGGGTCTGGCCCGCGCGGGCGGCGACTACGTCCTCTTCCTCGACGGCGACGACACCCTGGCCCCCGGCGCCCTCCAGGCCGTCACCGACCGGCTGGGGGCCACGGGCTCCCCCGACGTCCTGGTCTACGACCACGCCCGCTCCTTCTGGACCGGGGAACTGGTCCGCAACCGGCTCGCGCACCACCTGCGCGAGGAGGGTCCGGCCGGCTTCCGCCTCGCCGACCGCCCCTCCCTCCTCGGCATGCCGATGGTGGTGTGGAACAAGGCGTACCGCCGCGAGTACGTGGAGCGCGAGGGCCTCTCGTTCCCGCCCGGCTTCTACGAGGACACCCCCTGGACCTGTCCGGCACTGCTGGCCGCCGAGTCCGTGGCCGTCCTCGACCGGGTCTGCGTCCACTACCGCCAGCGCCGAACCGGCTCGATCCTGACCACCTCCACCCGCCGCCACCTCGACGTCTTCGACCAGTACGAGCGGGTCTTCGGCTACCTCGCCGGCCGCCCGGAGCTGGAGCGCTGGCGGCCGGCCGTGCACCGGCGGATGGCCGAGCACTTCTGCTCCGTGTACGCCGACCCCCGCCGCCTGCCGCGCGACGCCCGCCCCGAGTTCTTCGCGCGGGCCTCGGCCCTGCTGCGCCGCCACCGGGCCCCCGGCGCGGACTCCGGCTCCCTGCCGCCGTCCCTGCCCCTGTCCCGCACGGACCGGCTGCGGCACGCCCTGATGCGGCTGGGCCTGCGGCGCGCCTACCGGCTGCTGTCCGTGCTGCGCTCGGCGTCCCTGGCGGCGGGCCGGGCGGCGGCCGCGCCGGGGCCGGGGCTGCGCGAGTCCGGTCTGCGCCTGCACTACCGGGTCCAGCGCCTGCTGCCGCTGCGCCCGGAACTGGCGGTGTTCTCCGCGTACTGGCACGGCGGCTACGCCTGCAACCCGGCGGCGATCGAGGCGAAGCTGCGGGAACTGGCCCCGCGGATGCGCACGGCGTGGATCTGCGACCCCCGGCACACCCCGACGCTGCCGCCCGGGACCACCCCGCTGCGGCCGGGCTCGGCCGCGTACTGGAGCGCCCTGGCCCGGGCGACGTACCTCACCACGAACGTCAACTTCGACCGCGCCCTGGTCAAGCGCCCGGGCCAGATCCTGGTGCAGACCCAGCACGGCACCCCGCTCAAACGGGTCGGCCTCGACCTCCAGGACCGTCCGGCGGCGACCCCGACCCCGGACTTCGCCGGCCTGCTGCGCGGCGCCGACCAGTGGGACTACCTGCTCTCCTCGAACCGGCACTCCACCCTGGTCTGGGAGCGGGCGGTGCCGTCCTCGTACACCACCCTCGAATACGGCTATCCGCGCAACGACACCTTCCACCGGGCAACCCGGGCCGACGTGCTGGAGCTGCGCGAACGCCTGGGCGTCCCGCCGGGTTCCACGGCGGTCCTCTACGCCCCGACGCACCGCGACTACCGCCGCAGCCGGCCCGAGCACCTGGACTTCGAGCGGGTCCTGCGCGACCTGGGCCCGCGCTTCACGCTGCTGGCCCGTACGCACCTGACGTACGCGGGCACGGACCGGGCGTGGGACCCGCACCCCCGGCTGATCGACGTCTCGGCGCACCCGTCGGTGGAGGAGCTCTGCCTGGCCTCGGACGCGCTGGTCACGGACTACTCGTCCCTGATGTTCGACTACGCGGTACTGGACCGGCCGATCGTGATCCACGCGGACGACCGGGAGGCGTACGAGGCCGCCCGCGGCACCTACTTCGACCTGCGGACCTGCCCGCCGGGGGCGATCGCGCGCACCGAGGACGAGCTCGTGGACATCTTCGCCACCGGCCACTGGCAGGGGTCGCGCTCGGCCCAGCTGCGCTCCGCGTTCAGGTCGCGGTTCTGCTCCTTCGACGACGGGCACGCGGCGGAACGGGTGGTCCGCCGGGTGTTCCTGGGCCAGTCGGCGCCGCTCCCGGCGTTCACCCCGCCGGAGGACCGCCGCCCCGCCCCACCGGCCCCGTCCCCGGCGCCGGAACCGACGCCGGCGCACCGCTGCGCGTTCTGACGCGGCCGGTCGCAATGCCGGCACGGCGGCCGGCGGGCGCTCTAGCCGGCCCGCAGCCCCGCCACGACCGCGCGCGCCAGGTCGTCGAGATAGCCGGCCGGAACGGCGTCGCGCACGACCACCTGCCGCCAGTACAGCGGCCCGATCGCCAGGTCCAGCGCCCGCTCCGGGCAGGCCGTCGCGGGCAGTTCCCCGCGCTCGACGGCCTCGGCGACGATCCCCTCGGCGAGCCTGCGCTGGCCGTCGAGGAGGGCCCCGCGCACCGCGTCGGCGATCTCCGGGTTGCGGGCGGCCTCCACGAGCAGGTCGGGGATGACGGCCGAGGCCACGGGGTGGCGCAGCACGTGGGACATGACCTCCAGCAGGGCCCGCAGGTCCCCGTAGAGGGACCCGGTGGCGGGCACCGGCAGCCCGTCGGCGGCGAAGGCGCCGACCAGGTCGAGCACCAGGTGGAGCTTGGACTTCCAGCGCCGGTACACGGCGGTCTTGCCGACCCCGGCGCGCCGGGCGATGCCCTCGATGGACATCCGGGCGAAGCCGACCGCCGCGAGTTCCTCGACGACCGCGGCCCGGATCGCCTCGGTCACGTCCTCGCGCAGGACGGCGGCCCCGGCGGGGGCGCGGCGGGCGGTGGCGGGGGCGGGCTCGGTGGTCATGCACAGAGCATAGCTGCGCGCACGTCACGACGATACGGTTGCGTTCCGACGTCCGGAGCCCTACGCTCCACGTAGCGACGATACGGACCCGTCCCGTCCCCAGTCTCCCCTCGGAGGCACCCCGCCAGCGACGCCCGCCCCCGTCGAAAGCGACTCCCCGTGACCGTGACCAGCGTTACCGCACCGCAGAGCCCCGCAGAGCTGGCGGCAGCCCACGGCCTGACCGTCAGCGGCGCCCGCCCCTCCCTGCCCCGCTACCTGGCCGAGCTCTGGGGCCGCCGCCACTTCGTGACGGCGTACGCCAGTGCCCGCATGCAGGCCACGTACAGCACGGCCAGGCTCGGCCAGGTCTGGCACCTGATGACCCCGCTGCTCAACGCGGCCGTCTACTACTTCATCTTCGGCGTCGTCATGAACGCCAGCCACCACGTGCCCGACTACGTGCCGTTCCTGATCACCGGAGTCTTCGTCTGGGACTTCATCGGCAGCTCCGTCAACGCCGGCACCCGCGCCGTCCACGGCAACCTCGGCCTGGTCCGCGCCCTGCACTTCCCCCGCGCCAGCCTGCCCATCTCCTCCGTCGTGCAGCTCTTCCAGCAGCTGCTCGTCACCATGGGAGCCCTGGTCGTCCTGCTCCTGGCCTTCGGCCAGACCCCCGGCCCGGCCTGGCTGATCGCCCTCCCGGCGCTCTTCCTGATGGCCGTCTTCTGCGCGGGCTGCGCCCTGGTCATGGCCCGCATCGGCAGCAAGAACCCGGACGTCAGCCAGCTGATGCCGTTCGTCCTGCGCACCTGGATGTACTCCTCCGGCGTGATGTGGTCCATCGACTCCGTCCTGAAGACGGACCACCTGCCGCACTGGATCACCCTGCTGCTCAAGACCAACCCGGCGGCCGTATACATCGACCTCATGCGCTTCGCGCTGATCGACAGCTTCAAGGCCGCCTCACTGCCCCACCACGTCTGGCCGATCGCCATCGGCTGGGCCCTGCTCGCCGGCGTCGGCGGGTTCGTCTACTTCTGGAAGGCAGAGGAGGAGTACGGCCGTGGCTGACACCCTGACCCGCAGCACGACGCCCACCGACCGCACGGCGCCCGACACCCGCGTCCCGACCGTGATCGCCGACGAGGTCCACGTCATCTACAAGGTGCACGGCGCCGGCACCCGCAAGGGCGGCGCCACCGCCGCCCTCAGCCGGATCTTCTCCCGCGGGCCGGCCCCCGGCGTCCGTGAGGTGCACGCCGTCAAGGGCGTCAGCTTCACCGCCTACAAGGGCGAGGCGATCGGCCTCATCGGCTCCAACGGCTCCGGCAAGTCCACCCTGCTCAAGGCCATCGCCGGACTCCAGCCCGTGGCGTCCGGGGCGGTCTACTCGCACGGCCAGCCCTCGCTGCTCGGCGTGAACGCGGCCCTGATGAACGACCTCACCGGCGAGCGCAACGTGGTCCTCGGCGGACTCGCGATGGGCATGACCCGCCGGCAGATCCGCGAGCGCTACCAGGACATCGTCGACTTCTCCGGCATCAACGAGAAGGGCGACTTCATCTCCCTGCCCATGCGCACCTACTCCTCCGGCATGGGCGCCCGGCTGCGGTTCTCCATCGCCGCCGCCAAGGACCACGACGTCCTGATGATCGACGAAGCCCTGGCCACCGGCGACGCCGCCTTCCAGCGCCGCAGCCAGGCCCGCATCGAGGAACTGCGCGCCCACGCGGGCACCGTCTTCCTCGTCAGCCACGGCATCGGAACGGTCCGCGAGACCTGTGACCGCGCGATCTGGCTGGAATCGGGCGTCCTGCGCATGGACGGCCCCTCCAAGGAGGTCTGCGACGCCTACGAGGCCTTCACCTCGGGCGGCTGACCCGCCCGCCCCACTGCCGGACGGGCGCCCCGCAGCCCCGCCGGGCCCCTCAGCTCACGCCGACGGGCCCGGCGGCCTCGGCCAGCAGCCGCGGCGGCAGGTAGGGCGAGACCACCGGGACCCGCCGGCCGCGGCGCCGGGCGAGGCAGGCCAGGGCCAGCACGCCGAGGTCGAGCACGGCGTCGCAGTCCCCGGCCCGGTCGGCGACCGCGTGGTGGTCGCGGTGGGCCTCCAGGGCGTCGAGCAGCGCCAGCCCGAAGCTCTCCTCGTCCCCCTCGACCAGCTGGGACAGCAGCACGGACGGCGGCGGCAGGAAACCCGTCGGCTTCTCCTTCGCGTACGCGGCCACGGCCCGCTCCGCCGCCGGGCGCGCGTCCCCGCCGCTCAGGTGCGCGTGCAGCGCCTCGCAGTACCCGGCGTAGGCGGGACTGCCCGACCCGAGCCGCGGCGGGCCCGCCGCAACGAGCGGGGCCAGGTCCTCGTCCGCCCCGGAGATAAGGGCGAAGTGCGTCGCGGCCAGCCACTGGGTGAGCCCGGCCCGGTCGCCCCGGTCCGCGAGGTGGGTGACGGTGTGGCCGTCGACGGTCGAGACGACCTCCGTGTCCGGTTCGGCCAGCGTCCCCCGGAACAGCGCGGCACCCAGCTGCGCGGCCCGCCGCACCCCCCGCACCTGTTCGTCCGTGGCGTCCGGCCCGCGCGAGGCGAGGATCCTGAAGAGCCTCTCCTGGTCCTCCAGCGCCCCGGCCAGGTCCCACGCGTCCGGCCGCCCGCCGTCCTGCGGGAGGTATGCCGCGCGGATGGAACGCTCGCAGGCGGCCTCGTAGCCCTCGTACGTCGACTGCGGTCCGGTGGGCCGCTCCAGCTCCACCACCCCGGCCTCCCGCAGCCGCAGGACCGCGTCCGGGCGCCGGTCCCGGCCGAAGGCACCGACCCGTGGGCCGGCCGTCGCGAAGCCGGTGACCAGCGCGTACGGCAGGTAGTCGGTGTCGACGGGCGGCCACCAGCCGTGGTCGCGGTGGCCGAGCGCGGCCAGGGCGACCGGCACCAGCGGCAGCAGGCTCCGGGGCCCGGCCTTGGGGCCGGAGGTCTCGGCGTGCCGGCGCAGCAGTGCCGCGAGCCCGTCCCCGTACGCCTCCTCCTCGCCCGCGGCCAGGGCGCGCAGCACGCCCAGGGCGAGGGTGTCCGGGTGCTCGGACAGCGGCAGTCCGCTCTGCGCGCCGTGGGCGGCGATCCGGGCCAGGCCGGCGTCGAGCGCGGCCAGCGTCGCCTGCGGGGACGGCGGGTGGTCCTGGTCGTCGTCACCGAGGTCACCGGAGACGACGGCGGTGAAACCGGCGGCGAGTTCGGCGGTGGGACGGCCCGCCCCCGCCTCCCGGAAGGCGTCCCGGGCGAAGTGGAAGGCCTCGCCGTCGCGCCGGGTGCCGTCCGTGAGCACGGCGAGGCAGTAGGCGTCGAGCCAGTCCCCGGCGCTGACGTCCTCGCGGTCGTCGGCGTCCCCGCCCCGGTGGTAGCCCATGCCGAAGTCGACGTAGTCGAGCGATACGCGGAAGGAGTCGTAGGCGTAGTACGCGGCGAACCGGACGGCGCCCGCGGCCGCTTCGGCCGCGTCCGCGAGCAGGGCCCTGGCCTCCGGGGTGCCCAGGCGGGGGTCGGTCAGCGAGAGGACGCCGAGCCGGTCGAGGAATTCCTCGGAGATCATCTGCCAGTCGAAGACGGTCATCCGGCCGGCCCGCGACATGCTGCGCGTCATGGAGCCGATCCGGTCGACGAACTCCTCCCGCGTCGCGTCCGCCGCGGCCCCGTCCACCCGGTGTCGTTCGATCCGCACTGCCCGTCCCCCTGCGTCGCCGTGTTCCACCACAGCGTAGGAGGAGGCACCGACACACAGGCGGGGGGGGGGGGGGGCGCGGGCGAGCCCCCCCCCGAACCCCCCCCCCCCCCCCCACGCGCG
>NZ_JBEXKC010000081.1:0-32145 GCF_040609475.1 Streptomyces sp. NPDC004667
CCCGCAGCGCGGTGTCCGCCCTGGTCGGGGCCGCCCGCACCGACGGCGCGCCGCTCCCGCTGGGCGCCCTGGCCGCGGCGGTGCTCCTCGCCGCGGCGGCGGGCACGCTGGCCTGCCTCGTCAGCGCACGGCGGGAGTAGGCCGCCCCTTCCGTCCGGCGCGTACGCTCGTGGGCATGGACCAGCCGCAGCAGGACCGGCCGCAGCAGGACCCTTCGTACTGCCCGGCGCCCGCCGCGCCCGCCGGGCGGGTGCCCGGGCCGCCGTACGCCGACTGCCCGGAGTGCGGCCGGCCCACCGAGTACGGGGTCGCGACCCCGGGCGCGGTGCTGTGCCCGGTGTGCGAGTGGCAGGAGGCGCAGCGCACCGCCTGCTCCGGATGAATCGTCACTTCCCCATCAGCTCGGACACCTTCACGAAGCGGTACCCCCGCTTGCGCAGCTCCGGGACGATCTTCCGGATGGCCTCCTCGGTGACGGGGGCCGCGCTGCGGGTGCAGTGCATGACCACCACCGAGCCGGGCTTGACCCCGGCCAGGACCTCTTCGGCCACCGCGTCGGGGTCCTTCGCGAAGGCGTCGCCGCTGACCACGTCCCACTGCACGGCGGTCACCTTGGCGGGTGCCAGGGCCCGCAGCGCCCGGTCGTCGTAGCAGCCCCCCGGGAAGCGGAAGTAGGGCACCGTGTTGACCGCGCCCGCCTTCCTGAACGCCGCGAAGGCCTGCTCCACGTCCGACCGGGCGGCGTCGCCGTCGAGCGTGGGGAGGCCGTAGCAGGGGGACTTGAAGGCGTGGTGGCTGTACGAGTGGTTGGCGATCTCGAAGTTGGGGTCGGTGCCGATGGACTTCGCCTGGTCCGGGTACTCCTCCGCCCAGCGGCCCGTCATGAAGACCGTCGAGGGGACCTGGAGCCGGCGCAGGGTGGAGATCAGCTCCGGGTTGTCGAAGCGCTCCCCGGAGGCGGCCCGCGGCCCCTGGTCCGAGGTCATGTCGGCGTCGAAGGTGAGGGCCACGGCCTTGTCGGCGCGCTGGCGCGTGCGCTCGAAGACGGGCGTCAGGCCGCCCGGCCCGGGGGCCAGGGTCGGGGCCCGGCCCGGTGCGCCGGGCAGCGGGGACGCGGGTGCGGAAGGGGAGGCGGGCGCGGCCGCCGGGCCGGACGCCGCGTGGGTGCCCATGCGGGCCTGGCCGCCGTCCGGGGGCGTACCGGCGCCGCCCCCGCATCCCGCGAGGGCGGCGCTGAGCGCGGCCACGGCCGCCACTTTGCGTGCAGAAAGGGTCACGTACGCAAAATATATGACTATGTGGCAATCAGACGTTTACGGCACTCGCGAACGCCGAAGTCGGCCGACGGGCCCCCGTGGGGACGGCGCGGGGGCCCGGCGACCGCCGGGGATCAGACGAGCTCGGCGCTCAGGGTGATCGTGGTGCCGGTCAGCGCCTGGCTGACGGGGCAGTTCTTCTTGGCGTCCTCGGCGGCGGCGGCGAAGCCCTCGGCGTCCAGGCCGGGCACCTCGGCGCGCACGGTCAGGTGGATGCCGGTGATGCCCTCACCGGGCTGGAAGGTGACGTCCGCCTTGGTCTCCACCCGGGTGGGAGGGGTACCGGCACCGTCGAGGCCGTGCGAGAGCGCCATCGAGTAGCAGCTGGAGTGCGCGGCGGCGATCAGCTCTTCCGGGCTGGTCTTGCCGTTGGCGGCCTCGGCGCGCGAGGGCCAGGAGACCTCGAACGAGCCCCGGCCCGAGGAGTCGAGGGAGACGGTGCCGGCACCCTTGAGCAGGTTGCCTTCCCAGACGGTGTGGGACGTGCGCGTGGTGGCCATGGTGGATCCCTTCGGAGGTATGGAAACGGCCGGGCCGCAAGAGCGCCCGGCCGTGCCAAACCTACTGCGACACCAGGGGTTTCGCGTCGCGGGCGAGCGCGGTGAGCCGCGATATGGCTCGGAAGTACTTCTTCCGATAACCGCCGTTGAGCATTTCTTCACTGAACAGCCGGTCGAAGGGCACCCCGGAGGCCAGCACCGGCACCTCGCGGTCGTACAGCCGGTCGGCGAGCACCACCAGGCGCAGCGCCGTCGACTGGTCCGGGACCGGGCCGACGTCGGTCAGGCAGACGGCCGCTATGCCGTCGGTGAGGGCCCCGTACCGGCTCGGGTGGACCTTCGCCAGGTGTTCCAGCAGGCCCGGGAAGTCGTCGAGGCTCGCGCCCGGGGTCCCGTACGCGGCCTTCGCCACCTGCTCGTCGGTGAACGGCGCCGGGGCCTCGGGCAGGCCGCGGTGGCGGTAGTCCTGGCCGTCGATCCGCAGCGGCCGGAAGTGCGCCGAGAGCCCCTGGATCTCGCGCAGGAAGTCGGCGGCGGCGAAGCGGCCCTCGCCGAGCTTGCCGGGCAGGGTGTTGGACGTGGCGGCCAGGGCCACGCCCTGCTCGACCAGCCGGCTCAGCAGGGAGGAGACGAGCACGGTGTCGCCCGGGTCGTCCAGCTCGAACTCGTCGATGCACAGCAGCCGGTGCCCGCCCAGGGTCTGCACGGTCTGCTGGAAGCCGAGCGCGCCGACCAGGTTGGTCAGCTCCACGAAGGTGCCGAAGGCCTTGAGCGCGGGCTCGGCCGGGGTGGCGTGCCAGAGGGAGGCGAGCAGGTGGGTCTTGCCGACGCCGTAGCCGCCGTCGAGGTAGACCCCGCGCGGACCCGCGGCGGGCGCGGCGGGCTTCTTCGAGAACCAGCGCCGCTTGCCCGTGCCGGTGGCGTGGGCCCCGCCCAGGCCGGCGGCGAAGCCGCTGAGGACGGTGACGGCCTCGGCCTGGCTCGGCTGGGCCGGGTCCGGGTCGTAGGTGTCGAAGCGCACCGAGTCGAAGCGCGGGGGCGGCACCATCTCGGCCACCAGCCGTTCGGCGGGCACCCGCGGCTCGCGGGCGCACAGGGCCAGCGGGCCCGCGTCGGCTATCGGGGGCTGCCCGGACGGGGCAGATCCGGAGGTCGAGAGTGAAGTTGACACAGCCCTTAACTCTACGCGGCGTGTCAGACTGCACCGATGCGACGCCTGCTCCCTGTGACCGATCAGACATCCGCCCCGTCCGTCCCGGACCCGGCCGACCGCGAGTGGTCGCTGGACGAGCTCGCGGACGCCTACGCCTATCCGGAGCTCGCCCCCGGCGCGCACTGGCTGAGGGCGAACATGGTCTCCACGCTGGACGGGGCCGCTCAGCACGACGGGCGCTCACAGCCGATCTCCGGCGAGACCGACATGCGGATCTTCGGCACCCTGCGGGCCCTGGCCGATGTGGTGATCGTCGGCGCGGAAACGGTTCGCCAGGAGGGGTACCGCCCGGCCCGCGCCCGGGAGGCCTTCGCGGCCCGCCGCGCGGCCGCCGGCCAGGGTCCCGCCCCCGCCATCGCCGTGGTCACCGCGAGCCTGGACCTGGACTTCACCCTGCCCCTGTTCACCTCCCCCCTCGTGCCCACCCTGGTGGTCACCGGGGCCACCGCGCCCGCCGACCGGGTGGCCGCGGCCACCGCCGCCGGGGCCGAGGTCGTCGTGGCGGGCGAGGGCGCGGGCGCGGACCCCGCCCGGGCCGTACGGGAACTGGCCGCGCGCGGGCTGCGCCGCCAGCTGACCGAGGGCGGGCCCCGGCTGCTGGGGCAGTTCGTGGCCGCCGACGCGCTGGACGAGCTGTGCCTGACGATCTCCCCGACCCTCACGGCGGGCGGGGCCCAGCGGATCGCGGGCGGGCCCTCCGTCACGGTTCCGCACCGGCTCGCGCCCGCCGTCGTACTGGAAGAGGCCGGGTTCCTGTTCACGAGCTACCGTCGGATCTGAACAAGGGGCGGAATTTGTCGTTCCGCTTAGCTTCCGCCGGGCACATACCTGGGCACATATATCTCTGCGCAAGGCCCCGCGCGACTGCGGGGCAGGATGGTTTCCGCAGGGGCCGGCCGACCGGCCCCGGCCCATGAAGGAGAGGGCGTCCGTGTTCACGAGCGTATTGATGATCGAGCAGCCGCTGACCACGGTGGACGTGGACTTCGTCACCACCCTGCACGGAGACGACCAGGTCTCCTTCGTCGTCCTCATGCAACCCAGGGGAGACCAGGACCGACTGCTCCGCGCCATCGACGACGTAGCGCTCGGCGAGCTTCCCGAAGCCCTCCACGAAGGCGAGGAGCCCGAGGGCGAGGCCGCCCGGGGCCCCGCCGCACAGGCCCTCGAACACTCCCTCGCGTCCCTGCGCAGGAAGGGCGCCAAGGCCGTCGGACAGATCATCGAGAACCACCCCCTCGACCACCTCAAGAGCGTCGTCGACGAGACGTCCGCCGACGAGGTGATCGTCCTGACCGCTCCGCACTTCGTCGAGGAGTTCTTCCACCGGGACTGGGCCTCCCGGGCGCGCCACAAGGTCGGGGTTCCGGTGCTCAAGCTCTTCGCCCACAACGAATAGGCTGGGGCGGCACAGCCCCACCGCACCCCCTCGATCCTGGAGCGACCTGAATGAAGCCCGGCCTGCCGACCGCGATGGAACGGCCCCACTTCATCGGCATCGGCGGCGCCGGCATGTCCGGCATCGCGAAGATCCTCGCGCAGCGCGGCGCGCAGGTGGCCGGCAGCGACTCCCGTGACTCCGAGACCGCCCAGGCGCTGCGCGCCCACGGCGCCACGGTCCACATCGGGCACGCCGCCGGCCACCTCGCCGACGACACCACCTGCGTGGTCGTCTCCAGCGCCATCCGCACCGACAACCCGGAGCTGGCCCGCGCCGCCGAGCTGGGCATCCCCGTCGTGCACCGCTCGGACGCCCTCGCCTCGCTGATGGACGGCCTGCGCCCCATCGCCGTCGCCGGCACGCACGGCAAGACCACCACCACCTCGATGCTGGCGGTCTCCCTCTCGGCGCTGGGCCTCGACCCCTCCTACGCCATCGGCGGCGACCTGGACGCCCCCGGCTCCAACGCCCACCACGGCGAGGGCGGCATCTTCGTGGCCGAGGCGGACGAAAGCGACCGCAGCTTCCACAAGTACGCGCCCGAGGTCGCGATCATCCTCAACGCGGAGCTCGACCACCACGCGAACTACGCGTCGATGGAGGAGATCTACGAGTCCTTCGAGACCTTCGTCTCCAAGATCGTCCCCGGCGGCACCCTGGTCGTCGCCCACAGCCAGGACGGCGCCGCCGAGATCGCCCGCCGCGTCGCGGGCACGCAGGGCCTGAACGTCGTCACCTACGGCGAGGAGGACGGCGCCGACGTCCGCATCACCAAGATCACGCCGCGTGGCCTGACCAGCGAGGTCACCGTCCTGCTCCAGGACCGGATGCTCACCTTCACCGTCTCGGTGCCCGGCCGCCACTACGCGCACAACGCCGTCGCGGCCCTCGCCGCCGGTGTCGCCCTCGGCATCCCGGCGCACAACCTGGCATCCGCCCTCGGCAAGTACACCGGCGTCAAGCGCCGCCTCCAGCTCAAGGGCGAGGCCGCCGGCGTGCAGGTCATCGACTCCTACGCGCACCACCCGACCGAGATGAACGCCGACCTGGAGGCCATCCGCGGCGCCGCCGGGGACTCCCGCATCCTGGTCGTCTTCCAGCCGCACCTCTTCTCCCGCACCCAGGAGCTGGGCAAGGAGATGGGCCAGGCCCTCGCACTGGCCGACGCCTCCCTGGTCCTCGACATCTACCCGGCCCGCGAGGACCCGATCCCCGGCATCACCAGCGAGATCATCATCACCGCGGCCCGCGCCACCGGCGCCGACGTCAGCGCCGAGCACGACAAGGAAGCCGTCGCCGACGTGATCGCGGGAATGGCCAAGCCCGGTGATCTCGTTCTGACCATGGGCGCGGGCGACGTCACCGATCTGGGACCCCGGATCCTCGCCCGGCTGTCGAACTGAGGGAGCGGGAACGTCATGGCGTACGAGGTCCAGAAGACGGACGAGCAGTGGCAGGCCGAGCTGACCCCGTCCGAGTACCAGGTGCTGCGCCTCGCCGGCACCGAGCCGGCCTTCCGCGGTGAGTACACCGACACCAAGACGGAGGGCGTCTACTCCTGTCGCGCCTGCGACGCCGAACTCTTCCGCTCCACGGAGAAGTTCGACTCGCACTGCGGCTGGCCGTCCTTCTTCGACCCGAAGGACACCGAGGCCGTCGAACTGATCGCCGACACCTCGCACGGCATGGTCCGCACCGAGGTCCGCTGCGCGAAGTGCGGCTCCCACCTGGGACACGTCTTCGACGGCGAGGGTTACCCGACCCCCACCGACCAGCGGTACTGCATCAACAGCATCTCCCTGAGGCTCACCCCGACCGAGGGCTGAGCCCCGGCCCCGCCCGGGTGCGCGCACCCGGGCGCGGGCGGGTTCAGCCGCGGAGCGAGCCGAGGTGGTCCGCCAGGGTGCGGGCCGGGGACCAGCCCCGCGAGCGGGCCCTGGCGATGTCCAGGACCACCGGGTGGGACAGCTGGTCCACCGCGTAGCGGCTCAGGGCGGGCTCGGAGCCGGTCAGGCGGGACAACGCCTCCGCCGCCCCGGCCGCCGTACGGGCCAGCGGGAGCGGCAGGTGGCGGATCCGGGCCCGTACCCCGTGGGCCCGCAGCACCGCGCCGACGGCCGCGTCCCGGCCGTACGGGCGGGCGTCCGCCACGTTGTAGGCGCCCGGGGCCCAGCCGGCCGCCGCCAGGCAGGCGTCCGCCAGGTTCTGCACCGCCGTCAGGCTCAGCCGCACGTCCGGACCCGGCAGCAGCAGCGTCCCCGCCCGGACCCGGGACAGCAGCCGGGGCAGCAGCTGGGTGTCGCCCGGCCCGTAGACCGCCCGCGGCCGCAGCACCACCGCGCCCCCGGCCAGGGCCAGCGCCTCGCCCGCCGCCTTGGTCCGGCCGTAGGCGTTCAGCTGGCCCCGACACGGATGGTCCTCGGTGACCAGCCCCCGGCCCCGGCGCGGGTCGTAGACGCTCGCGCTGCTCACCCACACCACCGGCCGCCCCGCCGCCGCCCGCAGCAGCCGCGCCGTGCCGTCCACGTTCACCGCCCGCATCGCCGCCTCCGCACGGGGACCCGGCGCCGGGTCCCCGACGGCCGCCGCGCAGTGCACCACGAAGTCGGCCCCGGCCAGGTCCGGCTCCGTACGCGCCGCGTCCCAGAAGCGGTGTTCCCCCACCGGACCCGGCCGCCGCCCCACGCACACCACCGAGGCCCCCGCCGCGGCCGCCGCCCGGGCCACCCACCCGCCGCAGAAACCGCTCGCCCCCGTCACCGCCACCCGCGGCCTCACGTGCCCGCCCCCACCGTCAGCGAACACCACCCCGGCAGCGCCGCCCGCCGGTCCACCCGGGCCCCGGTCACCACCGGCCGGTACGGGGCCAGCGCCCCCAGTACGTCACCCAGCAGAACCTCGGCCAGCCGGGCCCCGGGACAGGCGTGCGGCCCCGCCCCGAACACCAGCCGCGCCACCCCCGGCCCCGCCGGATCCCGCCCGTCCGGATCCCGCCGGTGCGCCCCCGCCGCGTGCCGGGCCACCAGGACGAGCCGGTCCCCGGCCCGCACCGGACAGCCCCCGACCGTCCCGGCCGCCGCCGCGACCCGCGGCAGCACCGGAGAGGCCGCCGTCACCCGCAGCAGCTCCTCCACCAGCCGCGGCCGCAGCTCCGCGTCGGCCGCCTGCTCCCACAGCCCCGCGTCCGCGCACCAGGCGACCGCCCGCGGCAGCGCCGCCACCGTGGTGTTCACCGCCGCCACCGCCACCATCGCGGGCAGCGCCTCCTCCCCGCCGCCCAGCAGCAGCCGCAGCCGCTCCGCCGCCCGGGCCGCCTCCGCCCGCGCCCCAGGCCGCTTCGGACCCGGCAGATGGCCCCGCACCGACGCCGCCGCGGCCCGCGCGGCGGCCTCCGCCAGCACGCGCGGCTCGGCCCGCACCTCCAGCAGCCCGCACACCACCGACCCCGCCAGCTCCCGCGCCAGCGCGACCACGTCCACCTCGCCGCCCCGGGACAGCGGCGCGAGCCCCCGTACCAGCGACGGCCCCCAGTCCCGGCGCAGCCGCGCCACCCCGGCCGTGCCGAGCCGCTCCGCGAGGGCCCGCCGGTCCGCCCGGTGCCCACCGCCCTCCTGGTCGAACAGCACGCCCCCGGCCCCGTCGCCCAGCGCCGAGCGCGCGGCGCCGCCCGTGGTGCCGGCCGCCGTCCGGTCCAGCGGCAGCCGGATCAGCGCCTCCCGGTACGCGTCCGCGTCGTGCACCAGCAGCGTTCCGCCGAGCCGGCGCACCGCCCGCCCGCGCGTGGCCGCGAGCAGCCCGAACAGCAGGGGACGGGCGTACAGGTAGACCTTGCGGTCCCGGCGCCGGGCCTTCGCGGCGTCGTTCACAGCACTCACCGGACGTGGACCTCTTCCGTGTCGACGGGCCGGTAGCGCCGGTCCCAGTACCAGAGCAGGGTGCGCCGGGCACCCCAGGAACGCAGCCGTCGCAGGCTGCTCCGCACCACCAGGTGCTCGACGCGCACCACCCGCCCGCTGTGCTCCCGCGCCCGGTTGAGCAGGGTGACGTCCTCCGAACCCTCCTCCAGCCGCTCCCGCGGGGCCCCGCCGCAGCGCACGTACAGCGCGGCGGTGATGCCGAGGTTGTGGCCGTGGCACAGCACGTACGGGGCCCGGAAACGGGGACCGCGGTGCGCGGCCCGGTAGCGCCCGTACAGCGCGGACAGCCGGACCAGCGCGGGCAGCAACCGAGCCTCGGCGAAGGTGGGCCGCTCGTCGGGGCGCGGCACGCTCCGCCCGCACAGCAGCTCGGCGCCGCGCCCGAACTCCGCCCGGGCGACGGCCATCCAGTCCCGGGCCGGCAGACAGTCCGCGTCCGTACGCAGCAACAGGCGCGCCCCGGCCCGTACGGCGTACCGGAAGCCGGTGTCGGCGGCGGTACCGGCCCCCGGCTCGGGCTCGGGGACCAGCTCGACGGGGAACGGCGCCGAGCGCGCGAACTCCCGTACCACCTCGGCCGTCGCGTCGGTGGAGGCGTTGTCGACCACCACCAGCGCGAACGCCGTGTCCTGCTGAGCGGCGAGCGCGGCCAGCGTGCCCGGCAGCGAAGCGGCCTCGTTGTAGGCGGGCACGACCACCCACAGGTCGGGCGCACCGGCCTCCCGCCCCGGGACGCCGTACCCGCCCTGCCCGTGAACCGCGCCGCCCTGCCCGTGGGCCGTGCCGCCCTGCCCGTAGGCCGCCCCGTCCCGCCCGTGGGCCGCGCCGTCCTGCCCGTGGGCCGCCCCGTCCCGCCCGTGGGCCGCGCCGTCCCGCCTCGGGGTCCTGTGCCCGTCCCGCCCCGGGGCCGTGTGCCCGACCCGCCCGTTCGCCGCGCCGTCACGCCCCCGGGCCCCGCTCATGCCGGGCCCCCGCGCCCCGCCGCGAGGAGTCCCGCCGCGAGCTCCGACGCCGCCGCCCGGTCGGGCTTGCGCGAACGCCCCGACAGCGGGATCCGCGCGAACAGCAGCGCGTCCGGCCGGGCCGTGCCCATCCGGCGCAGCGGGTCCGACAGCGCGGCCCGCAGAGCCGGTTCGGGGACCCCGCGCTGCGGCTGCACCACCGCCACCAGCCGCTCGTCCCCGTCGCCCGCCGGGACCCCGACGAGCACCCCCAGCTCGACCCCGGGCACGTGCAGCCCCGGCTCGTACAGACCCGGGTAGATGTTCTCCGCCCTGCGCAGCACCATGTCCTTGCACCGGCCCTCCAGCACGATCCGGCCCGCTCCGTCCAGCCGCGCCCGGTCGCCCGTGCGCACCCACGGATCGGGCCGCTCCCCGAGGTAGCGGTCCCGGGCCGCGGGCCCGGCCAGCAGCAGCTGCCCGTCCCCGTCCGCCACGGCCCGGACCCCGGGCAGCGGGGCGCCGACCAGGTCCCCCGCCCCGGTGAAGGCGGCCTTCTCCCGGGACTCCACCGCGGCCGCCGGGAACAGCTCGGTCAGTGCGTACACCCCCCACGCCTCGTCCGCGCCCGCCGCCCGGACCCGGTCCAGCAGTGCGGCGCTCGCCGGAGCCGACCCCGTCCACACCCGGCCGCCGAACCGGGCGCCCGCCCCCAGCGCGTCCCGCAGCTGCGGCGGGGTCAGATAGGTGTCCCGGGGCCGCAGCCGGCGCAGCTGGCGGGCCAGCACGGCGGGGGAGCGGGCCGGCAGGGCGACGGGCGCTCCGCGCGTCAGGGAGGGCACCAGCACGAAGAAGGTGCCGCCCAGCACCGGTTCCGCGCACCGCCCCCCGGCCGCCGGGTCCGCCGGGCCCGCCGTGAACAGGGCCGCCACCGTGTCCATCCCGGCAGCCAGCCCGGCCCGGCTGTGCACCACGGCCCGGGGCCGCGAGGTGGTCCCGGAGGTGAAGACGATCACCGCGTCGGCGGCGTCGGTGCCCCCGTACACCGGCACGCCGGTGCGCGGCGCCCCCGTCCCCAGCGCGGGCGCGCAGCCCGGCAGCCGGGGGCCGACCGTGGCCACCGGGCCCAGCCCGGCCAGCTCCGGCAGTTCGAGCCGCGCCCGCCGGGCCAGCGTCCGGGCCCATCCGGCGACCGCCTGCGCGGCGGCGTCCGCGAGCACCAGCGCCGGCCGGGCCAGCGCGAGGCGGGCCCGCAGCACCTCGGCCCCGGCCCCCGGGTCCAGCACGGCCCCGCGCAGCCCCAGCCGCCACAGCGCGAGCAGCACCGCCAGCGCGCGCGGTCCCGGCCGCACCGCCACCCCCACGGTGTCCCCGGGCCGCAGCCCGCGCGCGTGCAGGGCGGCGGCGTACGCGTCCGCCAGCTCTACGAGTTCACCGCGGGTGGCGCTCACCCGGGTGGCTCCCGTACGGGTCGCGGACAGCACGGCGGGCCGCTCGGGCCGGGCGCGCAGCGCGTGTTCCAGTCGGTCCAGCATCAGCGCGGGTCCGTTCCGTGCGTGCCGCTGCCCTGGTCGAGGTACCAGCGGGCGGTCCCGGCGAGCCCGTACGCCCGCAGCCGGCGCGTCGAGTTCTCCACGACCATGCCCCGGCAGCGGGTGATCCGGTCGGTGTGGCGGCGCACCGCGTTCAGGAAGAGCCGGTCCGTCGGCGAGGGCCGCCGGGGCATCCCGCCGACGGCCAGGTACAGCTCCGCCGTGATGGCCATGTTGTTCCCCGCGTGCATCCGGTACGGGGCCTTGAACCCGCCCCGCCGGGAGTGCTGCGGCCGCAGCCGCCCGAACAGGGAGGCCACCGCGACCAGACCCGCGAAACCGGCCCGCCCCAGCGGCCCGTGCTCGTCCCGGCGCGCCGTGACCCGCCCGCACACCAGCCCGGGGCGCTCCAGCAGCGCCGTCCGCGCGGCGCCCGTCCAGCCCGGCCGGGGCAGGCAGTCGGCGTCCGTCCGGGCCAGCAGGGCCGCCCCGCGCGCGATCGCGTACCGGAACCCGGTGTCCACGGCCGAGCCGACCCCCTTCTCCGGCTCCTCGATCACCTCCACCGGGAACGGCGCCCGCCGCGCGAACTCCCTGGCGATGGCGGCCGTACCGTCCGTGGAGGCGTTGTCCACCACCAGCAGGGTGAACCCCCGGTCCCGCTGCGCCGCCAGCGCCGCCAGCGTCGAGGCCAGCCGCGCCTCCTCCTCGTACGCGGGCACCACCACCCACATCGGCGCGTTCACGACTTCTCCCAGACCATCGTCATGATGCTGACGCCGCCCCCCAGGCCCACGAACAGCACCCGCTCCCCGGCGGCGAGCCCGCCGAAGACCCGGTCCAGCTGCACCCCGATGCTCGCGCTCGCCACGTTGCCCAGCTCCGGCACCGTCACCACCAGCTTCTCCCGGGGCACCCCGGTCAGCTCCGCGAACCGCTCCAGGTACGGCACCGTCACCTGGTGCACCAGCACCTTCGCGAAACCGTCCCAGTCCAGCCCCGTCCGGTGCAGCGTGCGGTCGATGACCGCCGTGCCCACCTTCTCGAAGACCCCGCGCAGCTCCCGCCCGTCGCCGCGGAAGTACGTGTACTCGTCCCCGCGCGGGTGCCGCGACCCGCCGCCCGGGATGCCCCCGACCTCCCAGTGCTCCGAGTGCGTCTCGGTGTCCACGTCCAGGATCCCGCCGCGCTCCACCGCCTCCACCACCACGGCCGCCCCCGCGTCGCCGAAGGTGTATCCGGCGAACCCGCTGCGGAACCCGTCGAAGTCGGCCGGGTCGGTGCGCACCGCACGGCTCGGGGTTTCCCCGGTGACCACCAGCGCCCGGCGCGCCCGCCCGGCCAGGACCATGCTCCGGGCGAGGTCGATGCCGTTGACGAAGCTGTTGCAGGCGTTGGTGACGTCCACGGCGTGCGCCCGCGACCCGAGCGCCGCCTGCACGATGTGCGCGGTCGCCGGCTCGACCACGTCCCGGGAAGCCGAGGCGAAGACCAGCAGGTCCACGTCGAGCGGGGTGAGTCCGGCGGAGTCCAGCGCCCGGCGGGCCGCGCCCACCGCGAGGGTGGAGGCGAACACCCCCTCGGCCGCGATCCGCCGCGTCAGGATCCCGGTCGCCCGCGTCAACGTCCTCGGCGGGAGCGCGATGCCACTGCGCCGGGTCACCTCCCGCTGGAGGTCGTCGGAGGACAGGACGTCCTCGGGCAACAGGGCGCCGACGGCGGTTATCCCGGCGCGCGGCCGCGGGTCAGGCTGCTGAATGAACATGCCCTCACGATGACGCGCCGCACCGGCCCCGGCCTGAGTACGGATGCTCAAGTACACGTGGTGCGCGCTGAGTAGGACGCCCGCCCTCCGCCTCGGCGGCGCTCAATGACCATCCGTCAACACCGTTACGTACAAGGGCGGTTGTTCGTATCGTGGACCGACGACCACGGGGGAGGACGAAATGACGGTCGATCGTGGGTTACCCGGGCTCATCCAGCAGGGCGAGGACTGGACGGACCGCTGGCTGAGCGCGGCCGCGCACCGCAGCGAGCAGTTCGCCCGCGAGACCGCGGCCGAACTGACCGAGGACCGGCTGACGGCGCTCGGCCCCTCGCTCGGGGTCGACCTCGTGGCGGTGGCCCGGCACGCGCGGGTCGCGGTACGCCGCGCGAACCTCCGCGACGGCATGCTGGCCGTGCTGCTCGTGGCCTGGCTGGTGCCGGCGGTCCTGCTCGTCCACCGGGCCCGGCACGAGCAGCCCGTCGGCCCGGAGCTGCTCGGTCTCCTGGGTGTACTGGCCGCCGCCTGGATCCTGGTGCTGGTCACCGAGCACCGGGCCCGGACACTGGTCTTCCGGGTGATCGACGGAAACGGTCCGCCACCCGACCGGCTCGCGCCGCCGCTCGACCCGGAGCTGGAATCCCGGCTGCGCGAGCAGGCGCGCACCAACGTCCTGCCGTACCACGAGGCCGCCGAACGGACGAACCCCTTCGTCGGCAGCGGCGAGATGGTGGAGGACCGGGTCTGGCAGCCCATCGACATCAGCATCCCCGCCAAGGACCCGGCCGGCGGCGGCGAGCTCACCATCATCGGCTTCGACGTCGTCGAGCTGCACGCCTTCGTGGCCCGGGAGATGGGGAACATCGCGGGCCTGGAAGGCCTCCAGACCGGCAACCGGCTGTACGTGCGCGGCTCCATGACCCCGCACGCCGGAAAGGAACTGCTGCCCGACCGGCTGAGCGCGCCCCGCACGACGGTCCCGGAGGGGTTGGTGGAGGCCGGACTGACCCGCCCGGGCCTCGGGATGCGGACCTACCTCTGCCTGGAGGGGGTCGGCCAGGGCGGCCGGGTGATCGTCACCATGCACCTGCGCGCCCGCGTCCGGCACCCCCGCCTGAGCTGGGAGGTGACCACCCACGTGGTGCCGCCGCTGCGGGATGAGTTCCTCGACGTGCGCAGGCTGCGGCGGGACCCCTTCGGCCACTGGTGGTCCCTGTGGCGCCTCGCCACCGGGGAGTTCCTTCCCGCCCTGTTCAAGGTGCCCGCCCGGCTGTGGCGCCGGGGCCGGGGGCGGGCGCTGCGCCGCTGGCGGCTGTGGCGGGCCCGGTGGGCCATCGGCAAGCAGTACGAGGAGTTCGACTACGGCGCCGACGGCAGCATCCGGGCGCGGGCGGCGGTCGGCCTGCGGCTGATGGAGTTCTCGGACACCAACGACGCCGTGGACTTCCTCCAGAGGCTGCGCCAGGGCGTCCTCACGGCGACCGAGCAGTTCCTGAAGGCCCACCACATCGACACCACCTCCTTCGAACAGGCGCAGCAGGTCATCAACCACCACAGCTACACCTTCCACGAGGCCATCACCGGCCAGGGCTTCAACTTCGGCGGCCACGGCACCGTCAACCTCCCCGGAACCGGTCCGGCCCCGGGCCAGGGACCCGGCCAGGGACCCGGCCAGGGATCCGGCGGCCCGTCCCCGTCCCCGGCGCCGGCCGGTCCGTGAACCCCTCCCGCCACCGCAGAGGAGCGACCCCATGGGCACCTACCACTTCCACGGGAACGTCGAAGGCCCCGGCAACTACGGCGACCACGGCGTGATCAACATCGGACCGCAGCACCAGGACGACCCCGCCCGCACGCTGCGCCTGGCCGCGGAACTCGCCCGGTGGCTCCGCGACGAGGGCGCGGCCGCGGACCGCGTCGACGCGGCCCGGACCCTGCACGGCGAACTGGAACGGGCCGGGGAGGAACTCCGCGCCCCCGAGCCGGGGCTGATCCGCCGCTGCCTGGACACCATCACGGCGGGGCTGGGCGCGGGCAGCGGGGCCCTGGCCCTGGCCCGGGAGATCGCCGGACTCCTCGGCGGCTGAGCCGCGCCGTCACCGGGCCGGGCGGCGCCCGAACAGCCCCCGCAGCCGGGCCCCAGGCCCCGGGCGCAGCCAGGCCCGGAACTCCTCCGCCCGGCTGCGGCCGAGCCGGGCCAGCTCCCGCTCGGCCTCCGCGAGGTGCTCGGACGGCAGTTCCCGTACGAGCGGCCGGAGCACCTCCTCCAGCAGGTCGGTACGGGCCTGGCGCCACAGCGGCCCGGCCTGCGGGTGGGCGGACCAGACGGCGAAGCAGTCCGCGAGGTAGCGCGGCGAACTCCGCAGCCGCTCCCGCACCGCCTCGCCGCGCGCGGCCTCCCGGTAGGCGGCCAGCAACACGGCGTCCTCGCTCTCGAACAGCACCCGCACGGCCCCCTCCGCCCGCTCCTCGCCGAGCAACCGCGCGGCGACGCCCGCAGGGCCGGAGCCCGGCCCGTCCATCCGCACCCGCGCCCCGGGCGTCGGTCCGATCCCGGTCCCGATCCCGACGCCGGGCGTCGGTCCGGTGCCGGGATCGGGCGTCGGTCCGGCCTCGGGCGCAGGCCCAACCTCTGCCTTCGGCGTTCGCCCGGTGCCGGTCTCGGGGGTCGGTCCGGCCCCGGGCGCAGGCCCGACCCCTGCTTCCGGCGTCCGCCCGGTCCGGGTCCGGGTTCCGGGTGTCGGTCCGGCCTCGGGTGCAGGTCCGTCGCCTGCCTTCGGCGTTCGCCCGGTGCCGGTCTCGGGGGTCGGTCCGGCCTCGGGCGCAGGTTCGACTCCTGCCTTCGGCGTCCGCCCGGTCCGGGTCCGGGTTCCGGGTGTCGGTCCGGCCTCGGGTGCATGCCCGTCCCCTGCCTTCGGCGTCCGCCCGGTCCCGGTCTCGGGGGTCGGTCCGACCCCGGGCGCAGGCCCGACCCCTGCCCCCGGCGTTCGCCCGGTCCCGGTGCCGTTCCCGGGCGCGGGTTCGCCCCCGGGCGTAGCCGTCGGCCCCTTCCCGGCCCGGAGCGGCGGTCGCGTCTCGTCGCGGGCTCCGGATCCCTCCGGGGGCGTCGGCCGGTCCGGCCCCGCGGGGGCGCCGTACGGCCGCCCCCCGGGTGCCGCCTCCCGCAGGGCGCCGGAATCCGCCCGGCCGCCGGCCGGCGGCCCCGCCGGGGCGAACGACTCCCAGGTGCCCGCCTCCCGGTGGACCGCCTCCCCCGTCGTGGCCAGGACCAGCCCGGCCTCGTCCGGGTCCGCCCGCCGCCCGCCCCACACCAGCCGTACCGCGGTCCGCAGGACCAACGGCTCCGCGTACGGGGAGACCCCGCAGACCCGCAGCAGCGCGTCCAGCGCCACCGGCCGGTCCGGGGCCTCCCGTACGACCGCCCGCGCCGCCGCGCACATCCGCAGGTGCGGCAGGGCCTCCGCCGCCCGCAGCCGCAGCCCCGTCCGCGCGAACAGCTCCGTCCCGGCGGCCGGATCGCCCGCGGCGAGCGCGTCCAGCCGGTCGAGTACGAGGGCCCGCAGGACCGGCAGCTCGTCGAGCCCGGCCCGCGTCTCCTCCCCGTACGCCCGGTCCGGATCGGTGAACAGCGCGAACGCCACCCGGCGCGCCACCTCGGGCAGCTCCCCGGTGGTGTCCGTTCCCTGCCGCGCGGCCTCCCGCAGGAGCCCGGCCAGCGCGTCCGGTTCCCGGCCGGGGTCGGTGAGCGCCACCCGCAGCCGCGCCGGCGACGGGTCCGGGTGCGCGGCCGTCCACGCCTCGGCCGCGGCCCGGCCCGCCGCGTCCAGCCGGATCCCGGCCCCGAGCGCGAGCGCGGCCAGCGGGCCGGCCTCGTACGGCCCCCCGGGCAGCTCCCGCACCCGCGCGAACAGCTCCGGCCGCCGCGCCAGCCAGATCCGCGCCGCCGTCCCCGCCCAGACGTCGAAGACGTCCCCGGCGGCCCGCGGCGCGGCCCCGCGCCCCGGCTCGTGGATCCGGCATCCCTCCTCCAGGGCGGCCAGGGCGGCGGCCGTCCCCTCCCCGGCCAGGACGCCGACGAGGCCCTGCGGGGCGAGTCCCGGCCGGGCGGTGTACGTGGTGAACGTCAGCCACTGCCCGCGCTGGTGCGGCAGCACGCTGCACGCCAGCATGACCCAGCGGGCCACGGCCGCGCTGTCCGGCTCCACCAGCACGATCCGCGGCGCGCCCGGCTCCTCCACGAGCCGCCGCACATCGGCGAAGAACGGTGCCAGCCACGCCTCCCGCGCGGCCACGAACTCCGCCAGCGCGGCCGGGTCGTGCCGCCCCGGGACGGGCACGGCGCGCAGCGGCGGCGGGGGTCCGCCGGGCGGGGTCCGCGCCGCCCACTGCGGCGAGCCCCAGGAGGTGATCGGCAGGGCCCCGCCGACCGGGCCGGAACCGGCGCGCTGCGGCAGGTGCACGGCGTGCGCGTGGAAGCCCGTCCCGTCGCCGCCGGTGTACGCCGAGCGGGCCAGCAGCCGGCTGCCGTCGGAGAGCAGGCTCAGGCTCAGCGCCTGCGGAACGGCCCCGCCAGGCTCCGGCGCCTCGTACGCCACGAGCCGTTCCGCCTCGCGCAACAGGGCCGCCGGGACGCCGTCGGTGACCGCGGTGAAGCGCAACCCGGAGCCGTCGGGTCCGGGCGGGGCCCAGCCGTAGTGGAGCTGCGGAAGGTTCACGCGCCCGCCCCCGCCCGGACCGGGGGCGTACCCGGCATCGCGAACTCCTGTGGCTCCCGGGTCTGTTGCGCGGCCCGTGGTTCCCCGTACCGTGCCACTCCCGGCCCGGGCCCCGGCGCCGGCGGCGCGGCGCACGACGGACCGGCGGAACGGCCGTACTCGGTCCCCGCCATACGCTCTGCGCCCCCCGTGCAGTGTCGAGGAGGTCATTCCACCAGACGAACGGCACGCGCGGCAGGCTTTCCGCCCAGCCACCGCGACGCCACCGCACAGCCGCCCCACCGTCACCGCGCGGCGCTCCGCAGGGCTTTCCGTTCGCCCGCTGTACCGCCCCGCGTCAGCCGGGGATCTCCGTGCGGTACCCCGGGGCCGCTGTCCTTGGGGCGCCCCTCGACTCCCCCCCTCACCCCCAGAGGTCGTCACCCATGGCTGAACTGAACCGACGCCGGTTCCTCCAGATCGCGGGCGGAACCGCCGCCGCCACGATGCTCAACGAGAGCATCGCGCGGGCCGCCGCCATCCCCGCGCAGGGCACCACCGGAACCATCCAGGACATCGAGCACATCGTCGTGCTGATGCAGGAGAACCGGTCCTTCGACCAGTACTTCGGCTCGATGAAGGGCGTCCGGGGCTTCGGCGACCCGCGGCCCGTCCTCCAGGACAACGGCAAGTCGGTCTTCTACCAGTCCAACGGCACGAAGGACATCCTCCCCTTCAACCCGCAGGTCAACGACCTGGGCATGCAGTTCGTCGAAGGCCTCAACCACGACTGGGCCGGCGGCCACCAGGCCTACAACAACGGCAAGTACGACAAGTGGGTACCCGCCAAGACGGCCACCACCATGGCGTACATGACCCGGAACGACATCCCGTTCCACTACGCCCTCGCCGACGCCTTCACGGTCTGCGACGCCTACCACTGCTCCTTCATCGGCGCCACCGACCCCAACCGCTACTACATGTGGACGGGACACACGGGCAACGACGGCACCGGCGGCGGCCCGGTCCTCGGCAACCAGGAAGCGGGCTACGGCTGGAAGACCTACCCCGAGCGCCTGGAGGCGGCCGGGGTCTCCTGGAAGATCTACCAGGACATAGGCGACGGCCTGAACGCGGCCGGCGGCTGGGGCTGGATCAGCGACTCCTTCCGCGGCAACTACGGCGACAACTCCCTCCTCTACTTCAACAGCTACCGCAACGCCCAGCCGGGCAGCGCCCTGTACGAGAAGGCGCGCACGGGCACCAACGCCAAGGCGGGCGAGGGCTACTTCGACAAGCTGCGCGCCGACGTCGTGGCCGGCACCCTGCCCCAGGTCTCCTGGATCGCCGCGCCCGAGGCCTTCAGCGAGCACCCGAACTGGCCGGTCAACTTCGGCGCCTGGTACATCGCCCAGGTCCTGGACGCGCTGACCGCGAACCCGGCGGTGTGGGCGAAGACCGCCTTCTTCATCACCTACGACGAGAACGACGGCTTCTTCGACCACGTCGTGCCGCCGTACCCGCCGGCGTCCTCGGCCTGGGGCCTGTCCACGGCGGACGTCACCCGCGACCTGTACGCCGGGAGCGCCGGCTACGCGGCCGGCCCCTACGGGCTCGGCCCCCGCGTCCCGATGATCGTCGTCTCCCCGTGGAGCAAGGGCGGCTACGTCTGCTCCGAGACCTTCGACCACACCTCGGTGATCCGCTTCATGGAGAAGCGCTTCGGGGTGCAGGAGCCCAACATCTCGCCGTGGCGCCGCGCGGTCTGCGGTGACCTGACCTCGGCGTTCGACTTCACGAAGGCGGACGCCTCCCCGGCGGCCCTCCCGTCCACGGCCGGTTACGTACCGCCGGACCACAACGCCCACCCGTCCTACCACCCGGTCCCGCCGGCGACGGGCACCCTGCCGAAGCAGGAGGCGGGCTCCAAGCCGACCCGCGCGCTCGGCTACAGCCCGTACGTGGACGGCAAGGCCACCGTGTCCACGGGCAAGTTCACCCTGACCTTCTCCTCCGGCCCCTCCCTCGGCGCCCACTTCCACAGCACCTCGGGCAACCGCACGGACGGCCCCTGGCCCTACACGGTCGAGGCGGGCAAGACCCTCTCCGACACCTGGAGCACCAGCAGCTCCACCGGCAACAAGATCGACCTCACGGTCTGGGGCCCCAACGGCTTCCTGCGCACCTGGAAGGGCCCGGCGAAGAAGGCCGGCCCCGAGGTCACGGCCCGCCACGTGGACGCCGCCGGCAACCTCGCCCTCACCCTGACCAACGGGGGCACCGCGGCGGTCAACCTCACCGTGACCAACGCCTACGGCGGCGCCCCCCAGACCTTCAAGGTCAACCCCGGCGCCACCGTCTCCACCACCGTCGACCTGCGCACGACGGGCCGCTGGTACGACGTCACCGTCGTCTCCGACGCGGACGCCACCTTCCTCCGCCGCTTCGCGGGCCACGTGGAAACGGGCGCCCCGGGCATCTCGGACCCGGCACTCAAGACCGTCTGACCCGGTCCTCCGGGGTACGCAGCAGCCGCCGCTCCAGCACCGCGAGGTCGCCGGGGCGGTGGCTGCGGGCGTACCGCAGCAGCAGGTCCCGGGCGGTGTCCGCAACGCGGCGGTGCTTGGGGTGGCGGGTGGTGAACCCCTCGCCCGCGAAGAACCGCACGGCCCCTTCCAACCCCGCCCGGTCCGTCTCCCGTACCGCCCAGGCCAGCTCCGCCGTGGGAGCGGCGGCCAGCAGCCGCTCCGGGCCCCGCTCCGCCAGCAGCCACGCCGCGTCACGCGGCTCCTCCCGTACGGCGCCCAGCCAGCCGAACACCACCGCGAGCGGTACGCCCCGCGGCCGGTCCGGGTCCTCCTCGCCCCGCGCCAGCGCACCGGCGTACCCCCGCAGGACCCCGGGCGCCGCCCCGGCCCACCGGGCGCGGTGCCGTGCCGGGATCCCGTCGGGGGACAGCGGGTCGCGCAGCCGGACGGCCTCCTCGGTGAGGTGCGGGTCCTCCCAGGACTCCCCGCACATGCAGGCGAAGACCGGGTCGGTGACGGCGTGCGGCCGGGTGGCGGTGACGGCGCGGATCTCGTCCGGGTCGCGGATCTCGTACGTACGGGGGTGGTGGGGGTGCCGAGCCCCGTCGGGCCGCGAGAAGTCCCCCATGACCAGCGGCTCCCGGCCGGATGTCGGTGTCACGGTGTGATGGTAGGCCCGCTGGGCAGAACGTACGGCGTCGGTTCCCGTCCACCCCGTCACCGAGGGAGAACGCATGGCCATCGCCCACCGCAGGATCGGCACCGGGCCCGTACGCGTCATCGTGCTGCACGACTGGTTCGGAACCTCCGCGCACTGGGGTTCCGTACTGGAGCACCTGGACCCGGAGGGGTTCTCGTACGCCTTCCTCGACTACCGGGGCTACGGCGAGCGCCGGGACGTCGCCGGCCGCTACAGCCTCCCCGAGATCGCCGACGACGTCCTCGAACTCGCCGATCAGCTCGGCTGGGACACCTTCTCCCTGCTCGGCCACTCCATGGGCGGCAAGGCCGTCCAGCAGGTGCTGGTGCGCGCCCCCGAGCGGATCGAGAAGCTGATCGGGCTCGCCCCGGTCCCGGCCTCCCCCTACGCGATGGACGACCAGACCCACGCCCTCTTCCACGGCGCCGCCGAGGACCCCGAGAAGCGCCGGATCATCCTCGACCTGGTCACCGGCAACCGCGCGAGCCGCCACTGGCTGGACGGGATGGTGGCGCACTCCCTCGCGGTCTCCCGCCCCGAGGCCTTCGCGGCGTACCTCGCCGGCTGGCAGTCGGCCGACCTGTCCGCCGCCGTCAAGGGCAACACCGTGCCCGTGCTGGTCCTCGTCGGGGAGTACGACCTCGCCCTCACCGCCGAGGTGATGCGCGCGACCTGGCAGGCCTGGTACCCGAACTGCAGGATCGTCACGATCCCCGGCTCCGGCCACTACCCGCCGCACGAGACCCCGGTGGCCTTCGCGACGGAGGTGGAGGCCTTCCTCCGCGCCCGGTGAGCGCGGGACGTCACGGGCCCGGAGGCCGGTCCAGGGGGCCGTCCGGCGGGGCCGTGACGTCGTCGGGCAGGCCGGCCAGGACGGCCGCCACGGCCTCGGCGGCGCCGGTGACCTCCCGCATCTCCCCGTCGGACGTCCGTACCCGGTAGCGGCGTCCGTCCCCGAGCGGCATGGCCATGGGCAGCACGAAGCGGATCGGCGGGGTCGCGCGACGGCTGAAGCGGAGCCACTGCATGCTCAGGCCGGGGGACAGGACCCGCAGCCGGGGCTCGCGGAAGGCGGCCTCGACGAGCTCGTGCCGCCCGGGGGAAGGGAACGTGGCGGCGGACTCGCGCAGCCGCTCCCATCGGGCCGCCACCGCGCCCGGACCCTCGACGGCACCGGCGACCCCCGGCGCGGACGCCTCCCGGGCCGCGAGGAAGGGCCAGCGGGCGGTGAGCTCCGCTGCCCCGGCCCCCCGCTCCCAGGAGTGCAGGGCCGCGACCGCCGCGGACAGGTCCCCGGTGCCGCCCAGGAGCTCGGGCCCGTCGCCGTCGGCGGAGGGTCGGCAGTGGACGCGGAACTCGCGCCGCCGGACGTCCATCGTGACGTACGCCACGCGGTCGCCGGCCGATATCCGCGCCGCCGCCCGGCGCGCGAGCGGGGTCGGCGGGACTCCGACATCGAGCGCGTACCCGGCGCGGGCGGCCTCCGCCCGCAACGCCTCGCGCAGCGAACCCGCCCCGACGACCTCGGGGTAGTGGGCCGCGTACCCGCGCAAGTGATCATCGTGCGGAAGCGCTTCGGCGATGTCCTCGGGCATGATCCCGAGTCTGCCACCGGGGCGCCGTCCGGGGCGAGTTGTCGTCCGTGCCCCCGGGGCGCTGCGGCGTCCCCGCGGGCGGATACGCCGATGGGGGTCACGAGGAGAACCTCGTGACCCCCATCGGGACCGAAAAGGGTGAGTGACGGGACTTGAACCCGCGGCCACCTGGACCACAACCAGGTGCTCTACCAACTGAGCTACACCCACCACGAAGGGCGGCGTACCGCCCGTTCGTTGTGCATGCACAGCATAGCCGATCGAGCGGGTGCTCCCGCGACCGGTTATCCGGCCGCCCGGCTGCCGGCCAGGGTGGTGGCGAGCCTGGCCGTGACGCCGTCCGCGCGCAGGGCCGCGCGGGCCACCGCGGCCGCGGCCAGCGCCCGGATCACCGGGTGCGGCCTGCTGCCGTCCCCCGCCAGCTCCGGCTGGAAGAGGGTGGCGAGGAAGAAGGGGTGTCCGGGCAGCTCCACGATCCGCACCTGCCCGTCCTCGTCGTGGCCCGTGAGCCGCAGCCCGTGTCCGGTCAGCGTCGGCAGGTGCCGGGGGGCCGGGCCGTAGTTGCAGTGGTAGTGCTCCATCGACCGTTCGGCGCCCAGCGAGGACTCGGCGAGCGAGCCCGGCTCCGCCAGGACCAGCCCCTCGTGCCCCACCAGTGAGCAGGCCAGCGGCGCGATCAGCGGGTCCGCCGCCCCGGGGTCGTTCTCGGCGTGCGCGACGTCCCGCAGCCCGCAGACGCCACGGGCGTACTCCAGCAGGGCGTGCTGGAAGCCGCCGCAGGTGCCGAGGAAGGGGATGCGCTCCTCCCGGGCCACGCGGATCGCGGCGAGCGCCCCGGCCTCGCTGGCGTACGGGCTGCCCGGCAGCACCCACACGGCGTCGAAGCGGGCCAGCGTCCCGGCGGCCGCCTCGGCCTCCGCCTCCGCGGTCGGGATCCAGCAGGCGTCGAGGACGAGCCCGTCGCGCGCCTCCAGCGCCTGGAGCAGGAGCGGGATCCGGGTGTGGGACTTCACGTGCGGGGAGCGGTCGCCCACGAGGGCGATCCGGGCGACGGGGGAGACGGAGGGGGCGGGGGAGACGGCGGCGGGGGCGGTGGTGGTGGTCATGTGGATCATCCTGCGGGCCGATCCCACTTCAGCGCCAACGATTGTTCCTGCACCATCGATAAGCAACGCTGATGACATCCTGAGGGCATGGACCCGCACCTGCTCCGCACCTTCGTCGCCGTGGCCCGCCTCTCCTCCTTCTCCGCCGCCGCCCGCGAACTCGGCTACACCCAGTCCGCCGTCTCGCAGCACATCGCCGCACTGGAGGCCGACCTGCGGACCGAGCTGCTCACCCGCCGCCCCGTCGCACCCACCCCCGCCGGAGCGCGGCTGCTGGAACACGCCGGGCCGCTGCTGCTGAGGCTCGACGCCGCCCGCGCCGACGTCCTGCGCCTGGCCGCCGCACCGCCCGGCCGGGTCACCCTCGCCGCCTCCCCGCTCGCCGTCGGCCCCCGGCTGCTCGCCGCCCTGCCCACCACCGGCGTCACCCTGCGGATCCTGCCCCCCGACGCCGTGCCCGCCGCCGTCGCCGCCGGGGACTGCGACCTCGGCCTCGTCGACGGCCCGGCCGCCCCCAGCGATCCGCTCCGGCTGCCCGACGTGGCCCCGCTGCGGGTCACCGGGGTGGACGAGGAGGAGCTTGCCGTGCTGCTCCCCGCCGGGCACCCCTTCGCCGGCCGCGACGCCGTCCGCCTCGACGACCTCGCCGACGCCCGCTGGCTCGACGCCCCCGACGTGGGCCTGCCGCTCACCGCCGCCCGGCGCGCCCTGCGCTACGAGGGCACCGACCTGCGCGCCCTGTGCGCCCTCGCAGCCGCCGGACACGGCCTCGTCCTGCTGCCCCGCCGCGTCGCCGAAGCCGCCGGCGCGGGGGTCTGCGTACCGATCGCCGCCCCGCGCCTGGTGCACCGTACGGAACTGCTCGCGCCCGCCACTTTGTCCGGCGCGGCCGCTGCGCTCGCCGCCCGCCTCGCGGCAGGATCCCCGTATGACTCCTGACCCGGTCCACGCCGACACCGCCCCCTTCACCACCGCCGACTACGCCGCCCGGATGGCCGCCGCCGCGCAGAGCGCCGCCGACGCCGGACTGGCCGGGCTGCTCATCGCCCCCGGGCCGGACCTCACCCACCTGACCGGATACCGCCCCGTCGACACCGAGCGGCTCACCCTGCTCGTCCTCGCCGCCGGCCAGGACCCCGTCCTCGTCGTCCCCGCCCTGGAGGCCCCCGACGCGGCCAAGGCACCCGGCGCGGGCGCCCTGACCCTGCGCGACTGGACCGACGGCAAGAACCCGTACGGGATCACCGCACCCCTGCTCGACGTCACCGGCCGCTTCGGCGTCAGCGACAACACCTGGGCCCTGCACCTCCTCGGCCTGCAGGGGGAGCTGCCCACCACCTCCTACACCCCCCTCACCGACGCCCTGCCGATGCTGCGCGCCGTCAAGGACGAACGGGAACTGGCGCGCCTCGCCGCCGCCGGAGAGGCCGCCGACGCCACCTACGCGCAGATCCTGCACGTCCCCTTCGCCGGCCGCCGCGAGAGCGACGTGGCCGCCGACCTCGCCGACCTGCTCCACGTACACGGCCACTCCCAGGTGGACTTCACCGTCGTCGGCTCCGGCCCCAACGGCGCCAACCCGCACCACGAGGCGGGCGAACGCGTCATCGAGCGCGGGGACATGGTCGTCCTCGACTTCGGCGGCCTCAAGCACGGCTACGGCTCCGACATCTCCCGCACCGTCCACGTCGGCGAGCCCACCCCGGAGGAGCAGCGCGTCCACGACATCGTCCGCGAGGCCCAGCAGGCCGGCTTCGCCGCCGTCCGCCCCGGAGCGGCCTGCCAGGACGTGGACCGGGCCGCCCGCGCGGTGATCACCGAGTTCGGCTACGGCGAGCGGTTCATCCACCGCACCGGCCACGGCATCGGCGTCACCACCCACGAGCCGCCCTACATGATCGAGGGCGAGGAGCAGCCCCTCCTGCCCGGCATGTGCTTCTCCGTCGAACCGGGCATCTACCTGCCCGGCCGGTTCGGCGTCCGCATCGAGGACATCGTGACCGTCACCGAGGACGGCGGCCGCCGGCTGAACAACGCCCCGCGCGAACTCGCGATCGTCGAGTAGCCCCTACGGCCGCTACGGTCCCAGTACCACCGCCGACTCGCCCGGCAGGTGGATCCGCCCGTCCGGCCCCGGGTGCTCCAGCGGCTCCCAGGCGGCCAGCACCCGCACCCCGTTGCGGCCCAGCGCGATCGTCACCGGCTCCGGCGACATGTTCACCGCCACCCGGACGTCGCCCCGCCGGAAGGTCACCCAGCGGCGCTCCTCGTCGTAGGCGACCCGGACCGCGGCCAGGTCCGGGTCGCGCAGGTCCGGCTGCGCGCGGCGCAGCGCGACCAGGGTCCGGTACCAGTCCAGCAGCCGGGCGTGCGGGGCCTCCCCGTGCTCCGACCAGTCCAGGCAGGACCGCTCCCGGGTCGCCGGGTCCTGCGGGTCCGGGACCTCCTCCGCCTTCCAGCCGTGCGCCGCGAACTCCCGGCGCCGGCCCGTGCGCACCGCCTCCGCGAGCTCCGGGTCCGGGTGGTCGGTGAAGTACTGCCAGGGCGTCCGGGCCCCCCACTCCTCACCCATGAACAGCATCGGCACGAACGGCCCGGTCAGCGTGAGCGCCGCCGCGCAGGCCAGCAGCCCGGGGGAGAGGGAGGCGCCCAGGCGGTCGCCCAGCGCCCGGTTGCCGATCTGGTCGTGGGTCTGCGCGTAGCCGAGGAACCGGTGCGCGGGCGTGCGCCGCCGGTCGACCGGCCGGCCGTGGGTACGGCCCCGGAAGGAGGACCAGGTGCCGTCGTGGAAGAACGCCCGGGTCAGCGTCTTGGCCAGGGCCCCGAGGGGCGCCTCGGCGAAGTCCGCGTAGTACGCCTGCGATTCGCCGGTCAGCGAGCAGTGCAGCGCGTGGTGGAAGTCGTCGTTCCACTGCGCGTGCAGGCCCAGCCCGCCCGCCGCGCGGGGCGTGGTCAGCCGGGGGTCGCACTGGTCGGACTCCGCGATCAGGAACAGCGGCCGGGCCGTCTCCACCGCCAGCCCGTCCACCGCCGCCGCCAGCTCCTCCAGGAAGGTCAGCGCCCGCCCGTCGGCCAGCGCGTGCACCGCGTCCAGCCGCAGGCCGTCGATCCGGTAGTCCCGCATCCACGCCAGCGCACTGCCGGTCAGGTACGCGCGGACCTCGTCGGAACCGGGCGCGTCCAGGTTCACCGCCGCGCCCCAGGGGGTGTGGTGGGTGTCGGTGAAATAGGGGCCGAAGGCCGGGAGGTGGTTCCCGGAGGGGCCCAGGTGGTTGTGGACCACGTCCAGCACCACCCCCAGCCCCGCCGCGTGCGCCGCCGCCACGAACCGGGCCAGGCCCGCCGGACCCCCGTACGGCTCGTGCACCGCCCACGGCGCGACCCCGTCGTACCCCCAGCCGTGCCGTCCCGGGAAGGGGCAGACCGGCATCAGCTCCACGTGCGTGACCCCGAGCGCGCCGAGGTGCCCGAGGCGGGCGGCGGCCGCGTCGAAGGTGCCCTCGGGGGTGAAGGTGCCGATGTGCAGCTCGTACAGGACCGCGTCCTGCAACGGGGTGCGCGGAGCGGGGCCCTCCGGGGTGAGCGGCCCGAAGTCCACCACCGCCGACAGGCCGTCGGGGCCGTCCGGCAGCCGCCGCCCGCGCGGATCCGGGCGCACCACCGGGTCGTCGCCCAGCCGGAACCCGTACCGGTCGCCGTCCGCCGCCGGTGCCTCCACGGTCCACCAGCCCGCGCGGTCCGGGCCCGGATCGGGCGTCATCTCGTAGTCGGCGTCGTTCAGTCGCATGGCGACCCGACCTGTCAGCGGTGCCCACACCTCGAACTGCACGGACGGTCCCCTCGTCTCCGGCGGTGTCCAGCATGCGTAATCGTGCCCATCATTCCGGGCCCACCGGGGGAGTTCTGGACACTCCGCACCCGACGGGCCGACAATCACCCTGTGACGTCGAGTTTCGAGTTCCCCGCCTTCCCCGCCCCCCGCCTGTCCGACCAGGAGCGGGACCTGGCGCTGGGCCAGCTCAGGGAGGGGGCGGCCCTCGGGAAGCTGTCGCACGACACCTTCCTGCGCCGCATGGAACTCGCCCTCGTCGCCCGGCGCGCCGAGGACCTCGCCGTGCTCACCGCCGACCTGCACGTGCGCGGGCGCGACGAAGCCCCCTGGACCAGTCGGCTGTTCGGCTGGGTGGGCCGGGCCTCGGCCGTGTCCGCCGGCGTACGGCGCGCCTGGCAGACCGAACGGCTGCCCCGGCTGCTGTTCCCGCACCCGGGCGCCGGCCCGCTGCGGATCGGCCGCGACCCCGGCAACGGGCTGCGGCTCAGCCACGAGACGGTCTCGCGCGCGCACGCCGAGCTGAGCCTGCGCGACGGCACCTGGATCCTCAAGGACCTCGGCTCCACCAACGGCACCACCGTCAACGGCCGCCGCGTCACGGGCTCGACCGTGGTCCGCGACGGCGACCAGATCGGCTTCGGGCGGGTGCTGTTCCGGCTCTCGTCGGAGTAGGGGCTACGGGGCTCGGGTGGCCCGGGTGGCTCCGGGCTCGGGGCAGGCCGGAGGATGGCGCCCATGCATCCCACACCCACAGTGCGTCCCGCCCGCCCCGAGGACCTGCCGCGCCTCGTCGAACTCATCCACGAGCACGTCGCCTACGAGCGGTCCGCGCCGCGCCCGCCCGGCCTCGCCGACCGCCTCGGCCCCCTGCTCTTCGCGCGGGACGCCCGGCTGTGGGTGCTGCTGGCCGAGACCCCGGACGGGGAGGTCGCCGGATACGCCGCCTGCTCGGAGGAGTTCGCCTTCTGGGACGCCCGCTCCTACCTCCACATGGACTGCCTCTACCTCGCCGAGGACGCCCGGGGCCACGGCCTCGGCGCCGCCCTGATGGCCGCGGTGGCGGACCTCGCCCGCGAACGGGGCCTCGGCCACGTCGAATGGCAGACCCCCGACTGGAACGAAGGGGCGATCAGGTTCTACGACCGCCTCGGCGCGGCGTCCCACCCCAAGCGCCGCTACGCCTGGCCGGTGGGCTGACGCCCGGCCGGCCCCGGCGGGGCCGGGGCCGGGGTTGGTCAGACGGCCCCGTGAGCTCCGGCCTTGACGCCGGCCACGAACACGGCGAACGCGTCGGCGGTGACGTTCAGGACGGGGCCGCCGGGGGTCTTGGAGTCGCGGAGGGGGACGACACCGAGCGTGATGGCGAGGTCGCCGCGAACCTCGACGCAGTTGCCGCCGTTGTTGCTGTACGAGGACTTGAACCAACGGGTGGAGTCGGACGAGGTGGTCACGGGGTGCCCTTTCGTAGCTCGCGGATCATGGCCACAGATGCCGCCTGCGACAGCGCCTCAGCCTGTAGTTGATGGTAGGCCGTCAGCATGGGCAACACCGATGCCGTTTCCCGGTCCAGGTGCCCCTGCGCCTGAGACTCGGCGTACGCGACGACGGACCGGTCGGGGAGCGTCAGCAGGTTGACCGGCAGGTCGAACGTGCGGCGCTCGCCGATGCCGTACGGCGCCACCTGGAGCATGGTGGCGGGGTGATCGGCGAACGCCACCAGCCGTTCCAGCTGCGCGTCCATGATCTCGGGCCCGCCGACCGGCCGACGGATGCAGCTCTCGTCCATCACGACGAACATCATGGGTGGACGGGCCCGTTCCAGCGCCGCCTGTCGCTGCGCCAGGAAGGAGACCCGTTCGGCGGCCTGCTCCGGTGTGATGGCTCCTCGTCGCACGGCACTGTCCGCCAGGACCCGCGCGTACTCCGGTGTCTGCAACAGGCCCGGGACGATGCCGATTTCGAACAGTCGCAGCTCGACCGCCCGTCCCTCGTGGACCACGTACTCGGGAAAGCCCTCCAGCAGGCTTCCGTGCCGGATGGTTCGCCACTCGCGCTCGAAGGAATCCGTGCTCCCTGCGGTGCCGAACACGACGTCAGCCTTGCGCGAGAAAGGAAGGGTTGGCGGTTTGCGGGCAGTTTCGACGGCCGAGACGTGTTGGCTGGAGCAACCCATCCGTCTGGCCAGGTCCTCCTGGCTCCACCCGCGGGCCTCCCTCGACCTGCGGACCTGTGCTCCATAGGCGGCTGCCGGGCTGCTTTCGGGTCGGAGCTGCTTGCGGTTGACCATGGCGGGCTCAACTCTTCCTTCCCTGGCGATTACTTGAAGGGTTCCCCGACCCTAGGCCACCCTGGTGCTCCTTGGTAGCGGAATGACTACGGAGAGGAGCGGCGGTGTACGAAGCGAACGCACGCCCGCACCCGCAGGACCCGTTGGACCCGGCTCCGACCCCCGGGTGCGGGGTCTGTGAGGCGCTGGCGGAGACCAGGCGGCTCGCCTGGGCGGTCGGGAACCTGTCCGCCGTCACGGTCCAGAACGCCGAGCTGGCGAACCACCCGCACACGTCCGGGGCGACCCGGTGAGGGGCGACGGCGGGTACCGGGACCGGGCGCGCAGGGGCAGGTGGGCGGCGGTGGCCGTGACCCTCGGGGCGGTCGCGTGGATCGCCTGTGTGGCGGTCGTCGTCGCCCGGGGCTGGGTCGCCTGACCGCCGAAGGGACGGGCCCCGCTCGTGACGGGCGGGGCCGACCGGGTCCCCGGCCCGGTCTAGAGCCGCTCGTACGTGGCCAGGACCGTCCTGACCTGGTGTTCCACCTGCGTGGCCACCGGTACCCAGCGGGCCTGGAAGCGGGCCGCGAACTCCTCGCACCACCCCGTCATCAGCCGGTCCAGGCCTGGCGCCGCCGGATGCCCCTGGGTCCGCAGCACCCGTAGCAGCATCGCGGCGGCGCGCAGCGACAGTCTGCGCCCGAACGCGTCGATGCTGCCGACCGCCGCCGCCGTGGCCTCGGCCGGGGCTCCGGACCCCGTCCACTCCGCCGTGATCCGGGGGATCAGCCCGAGCGTCCAGTCCACGGCGCGCAGCAGCGCGGCGGACCCGGGGTCGGTGCCCCGGGCTCCGGAGCGCAGGCCGGCCACCCGCCCGGAGTCCTCGGCGAGCCGGCCCGCCAGCATCCGCAGGGCGCCCCGCGGGTCCGGGTGCGGGGCCGGGTCGTCCACCAGGTCCGAGGCCCACATGGGGACTTCGACGATCGCCGTCGTGCCCGCGTGGCACCAGGTGCTGAGCCGGGTGTCCTCCGGGTGGAACGCCCCCGCGGGGCCGGCCCCCGTCTCCGGCATCACGAAGATCCCGGGCCCGGGGGAGACCCAGCCGGCCGCGTCGGAAGCCCCGGTCTCCACCGGGATCCGCAGCTCGGCGGCCGACTTCGCGAAGGGCTCGGCGAGGCCGGGGACGTCGCGGGTGAGCTGAACCCAGGACCCGCCGAGGTCCGTTGCGTGCAGGGAGACCTGCAGGGCGGGGCGCAGTTCGTCGAGGAGGGCCGTCAGCGCGCGCGTCTCGGGCGGGAGCCGGTCCGGGGTGAGTAACGACGGTGCCCACTCCGGCTGTTCGGGCCCGGGTGGCCGGAAGAAGTTGTGGTGGTAGTCCAGCAGTGAACGGGGGTGCGGTGTGCGGTGCAGGTCGGCGCCGTCCGGATCGGCGCAGAGCAGGAAGTGCCAGTCAGCCCCGCCACCGCCACCGCCGTCCCGGATCACCCGCCGCGCGAGCTCCAGGGCGGTGGCCCCGCCGACGGGTTCGTTGGCATGGGCCCCGGCGACGACGAGCACCGGGCGCGTGCCGCCGCCGCCCCTCCCCTCGACGGAGAGCAGCCACAGCGGCCGGCCGGCCCGGGAGGCGCCGGTCTGCCGGAGTCCGGCGCGGTCGGGATGTTCGGCCACCAGCGCCCGTGCGGCCAGGGCGAGTTCCTGCGGGGTGGGGTAGCGCATGTCACGGAGGAGGGTCACAGGGGATGCCATGCCCGTCCCGCACGGCCCCTACCGCTCACTCCGTCCCGAATCTGCACCAAAAGCGCTGGCCGAAGCCTTGTCGCGGCGGCGGGCGGGTTCCGACCGGAGTCACGTTCGAGGGTGTCGGTCAACCGTTCGTGCTGTGGCTCGCGCTGTGGCTCGCGCTGTGGGGCGGCGGGCCGGTCCGGTCGCTCGGGCGGGCGTCGGGCGGATCGGATTCCGGCTGGTTCTCGGCGATGACCGTCACGCCCTCGCCGATGGACTCCTGCCGTAGCACCAGCGGGCCGAACACCGGGTCCAGCGGAAGTTCGTACCCGGGCGGGGCCTGTGTCTCCAGCCAGTAGTACACGCCGGGGGTGACCGTGAGGGAGCATGCGCCTTCGGCCCCGGTGGTGCAGGGTCCGCCGATGTCGGTGTCCGGATCGGCTCCGGTGGTCTGGAGGCCCGGGATCCCGTTGGTCTCCTCCCACATCTGGAAGACGGCGCCGGCGAGCGGGTTGCCCGTGTTCGCGTCCTCCTTGATCACCGTGACCTCACCCGTGGCGGGCGAGCCGGGTCCGTCGCAGCCGGGCAGGCCGTCGGGGCAGTGGGCCGGGCTGCACCAGGGGCCGCAGAGGCGCGGGAGACACCAAGGACCACCGTGGCCCGGTGGGCACACGGCGCCCGCGCCGTCGGAGCCGACGGGAGCCCTGCTCGGGAACGGTTCTGCCGCCACGGCGTACGAGGGGGCTGTGGCCAACAGCATCGCCGCCAGTGCCCCGATCCAGGGGAGCAGGGAGGGCCGTGTCCGGCGGAGTTCACGAGGTGCCATGGCACGACATGATCGAGCCGGCTGAGTGGGAGCGGGCCGATGACACTCCCGCACCACCGCATTCGGTCCGTGCGACCACTCGGACGGGGCCAGGGCGTACGCGTCGGCCGGGGCGGGGGGTGGCGGGACTCGACCTGGTCCGGATCGGGGAGGGTATGGGGGTTTCCCGTCAGTCTCACTGTCCTTCCGTGTCGGGCCGGGCTGTCAAGGGCGCTCCCTGCGGTCGCGTCGCTTCGCGATGGCCTTCGGCC
>NZ_JBEXKC010000082.1:0-30952 GCF_040609475.1 Streptomyces sp. NPDC004667
CCCCCCCGGCCCCGCCCCCCCCCCGGGGCCGCCCCCGCCCCCGGCCCCGGCACCGCACCTGCGCCCGGATTCGCACCCGGCGCCGTGGCGGAACCGGTGCCACGTCCTGTGATCGCCGCCGGGCTGGCCGCCTTCACCACCGGGGACCGCCAGGTCCTGGGCCTGGTCGGCGCCCCCGGCACCGGCCGCACCACCGCCCTCGCCGCCCTCGCCGCCGACCGCGCGCGCGGTCCCCTCCCCGCGCCGACGCTGTGGCTGCGCGGGGCCGACCTGCGGAGCGGGGACGCCTCCCTGGCCGACGCCGTGACACGGGCCCTCGAAGCCGCCGGCCGGATCGTCACCGCCGGCGGGGCCGGGCCCGTGCCGCCGGGGACGGCCGAGCGGGTGGCCGGGCTCGCGGCGGAGGCCGGGCGGGCACTGCTGATCGTGCTGGACGCCCCCGAGGAGATGCCGCCGCAGCTCGCGCACCGCCTCGCGCCGTGGACCGGAGCCACCGCCGGGTGGCTGGGCGGGACCGGGGCCCGGCTGGTGGTCGCCGCCCGGCCCGAATACTGGGAGCGGGCGGGGGAGCTGTACCCGCCGGAGATGCTGCACGCCCCGGACCGGGCGGCCCGGCGGCTGCCGCCCGCGCTCCCGGTCGGGGACCTGACCCCGGACGAGGCGCGGACGGCGCGGGCCCGCCTGGGCATCCCGGACGACGCCGTGCGGGAGGCCGACGCCCGGCACCCCCTCACCCTGAGCCTGCTCGCCGGGATCCGCGCCGCCGAGGTCACGGCGGGCCGCCCGGGGCGCGACGAGGTGTTCGCTGCGCACCTGGACCTGGTGGCCCTGCGCGTGGCCGTCCGGATCGCCGTCGCAGACACCGCCCCGGCGTGGGCTCCCGGGGGCCCGAACCCCCCGGGCACACCCACCGCGGGTCCGCGGGCCCGTACCGGGACCGGGGGAGCCGCAGAGGGCGGCGGCACACCCGACGGGGCCGAGTGGTCCCCGGGGGACGCCCGCCCCGGGAGCCCTCCGCCGACCGGCCCCGCCCGGCGCCGGCACGCGCGCGGTGGCGTGGACACCACTGGGCGGTACGCCGGGGGAACGGGCCTTGGCGGTGGGTATTCCGGCGGTCCGGACTCGGGTGGTGCGCAGGCTGGGGGCGCCGGCCTTGGCGGCGGGTATTCCGGTGGCTCGGATTTCGGTGGCGCGCAGGTCGGGGATGCGGGCCTTGGCGGTGGGTATTCCGGCGGTCCGGACTCCGGTGGGGCGCATGCCCGTGGCGCGGACCCTGCGGGCCGGGCCGCGGATGGGTCCGGCGCTGGTGGCCCCGCTGCGCCCCGGACCGCCGGTGCCCCTGCCCCGAGGCACCGGTTCGCCGGTGGCCCGCCCGGTGGGGTCCGGGGTGACGGGGAGGGGATCCGCCGGGCCCCGGCCCCGGACGGCGGGATCCCGCGGCCGCGCACGGCCGCATCGCCCGGTGCCCGGCCTGGGGCCGGGCCAGCCGGGGACGGGACGTGGCCCGCAGGAGCCCGGACCGCCGGCGTCCACCGTCCCGGGGCGAGGCCCGGCCCCGACCCGGCAGGGCCCGGCGCCCCGGGATCCGCGTGGGCCGAGGGTTGTGACCCGGGCCATCCGTGGGCCGAGGGCCGTGACGCGGGTGGTCCGTGGGCCGAGGGGCCCGGCGCGGGCAGTCCGTGGGCCGAGGGCTGTGACCCGGAAAGTCCGTGGGCCGAGGGTTGTTACCCGGGCGGTCCTAGGGCCGAGGGCCGTGATCCGGGCCGTCCGGGCGCCGATGGCTGTGACGCGGGCGACCCATGGGCCGATGGCCGTGGCGTGGGCCGTCCGGGCGCCGATGGCTGTGACGCGGGCGACCCATGGGCCGATGGCCGTGGCGCGGGCCGCCCGGGAGCCGATGGCAGTGATCCGGGCGGTCCGTGGGCCGAAGGGCCCGGCACGGGCCGCCTGTGGGTCGATGGCTGTGACCCCGGCGATTCGTGGGCCGAGGGTCGTGACGCGGGCGGTCCGTGGGCCGATGAGAGTGGTCCGGGGACTCCACGGGCCGATGAGCGTGGCCCCGGGACTCCATGGGCCGAAGGCCGTGAGCCGGGGTTCGCGGGGGTCGCGGGCGGTGGCGTCGGGCGGGGGGTGGTGTACGGGCCCGGGGTGCGGCGGCTCGCCGCGCGGGTGGCCGGGCGGGTGCACGAGGCCGCCCGGCGCTGCCTCGGCCCCGGGCAGGGCCAGCTGGACCGGGCCTCCTTCGAGGAGCTGTTCCCCTGGCGCACCGGCTGGGCCTCCGCCGTCCTCACCGAGGGCCTGCTCGTCCCCGCGGGCCCCGGCTACCGCTTCGCGCACGAGGAGCTCTCCGACTGGCTGCAGGCGGCCCACCTCGACGTTCCCACCGCCCTCGACACCCTCGTCCACCACGGCCCCGCCACCCCCGGCCCGCCCGTGCCCCGGCACCGCATCGGACCCGTCCTGGAGGCCCTGCGGCGGCTCCCGCCCGCCGAGACCCGGGGCGTGCTGACCCGCCTGGTCGGCGCCCTCAACACCTTCACGGAACAGCCGGCGGACCCGGACGGCCCCGTCCACCCCGACCGCCCCTGGTGGGCCGCCCGACTGCTGCGCGGCACCCTGCTCGCCGCCCCCGACGCCGCCCGCCACCTCCCCGTCCTGCACGCCCTCGCCGAGCACGTGGCCCGGGCGGGCCCCGAGGAGTTCGGCGGCCGGTTCTGGAACCGGCTCCGGCTGCCCGAGTCCGACCGGCTCGACCTGCTGCGCCGCCTGCTGCCCTCCGACCACCACTACCTGGAGGCCGCCGCCCGCCGCCTCGCCCGCGCCCCGCGGCTCGTCCTGCCCCTGGTCTGCGCCTGGTTCACCGACGAACGCCGCCTGCGCGGCCGCCCCGGAGCCACCGTCGCCACCGCCGCCCAGGCCCTCCTGCACACCCACCGGGCCCTGGCCGTCGACGAACTCACCGAGGCCCTCGTCGGCGCCGGGCACCCCCGCGCCGACGAACTGCTCGCCGTCCTCGCCGAGGACGAGCCCTCCGCCATGTCCCGCGCCGTCGACCGCTGGGCACACGACGAGCGCCCCGGCCGCCGCGTGGCCGCGGCCGCGTACGGCCTCGCCACCGCCCCCCACGTGCGCAGCACCGCGGACCGCGAGCTGCTGCGCCACGCCGCCCAGGCGCTCCTCGCCCGCCCCGGCGACGCCCCCCTGCACGGCAGCGCCCTCGCCGTGCTGCTGCGCGACCCCCAGGTACGGGCCCGCTACCTGCCCGACGCCCTCGACTGCTTCCGCGACCCCGGGAGCGGCACCCGGCTGCCCGCCTCCGCGCTGGTCGCCGCGCTGCCCGTACTGCCCGACCCGGACGCCGTGTTCGCCGCCCTGCGGGCCCGCGCCGACGGCGAGGTGCTGCGCGCGCTGGCCGCGCTGACCACTCCGGGGCTGGCCCGGCGCGCCGGCGACCTCGTACGGGACCACCTGGCCGGCCACCCCGAGGACGCCCCGCACGCCGCCGCGTTCGTCGACCGGCGTCTGGAGCAGGGCCCGGCCGCCGGGCCCGTGCTGCGGGCCCTCGTCCTGGACCTGCTGCGCACGGCCCCGTCGCCGGTACGGTCCGAGCTGGCCCGGGTGCTGGCCGCGCCGGGCGGGGAGCCCTCGCGGACGCTGCGCGGCGAGCTGGCCGACGTACTGCTGCGCGAGGAGGCCGATCCGTCGGTCCTGGGCGCCTTCCTGGAGGCCCTCGCCGCCGCGGCCTCCGTACGGCCCGAGGAGCGCACCCGGGAGCTGCTCCGGCGGACCGGCCGCCGGCTGCTGAGGGCCCCCGGCGGGCCCGTCGTCTTCGAGCACCGCACGGTGGAGCTGGCCCGGGCCGATCCGGCGTTCGGGGCGCTGGTGGCACGCTGGCTCACGGACGCGGAGGCCGATGCCGCGGCCCTCCTCGGACCCGGTGCCCGGCGTACCGTGGAAACCCTCAGCAGGGCCGCCCCGGACGTCACATGAGGCGGCCCGGCCCTCAGCCGGACGCCGATGCGGGGCCCCGGCCACCGGCATGGCAGTCTTAGACCTGCAATCGGTACAGGGACTACACGGGTTCGGGCGAGGAGCGGTCACAGTGCAGCGCTGGCGTGGCTTGGAGGACATCCCCCAGGACTGGGGACGCAGCGTCGTCACCATCGGCTCCTACGACGGTGTGCACCGGGGACACCAGCTGATCATCGGGCGGGCCGTCGCGAAGGCGCGCGCCCTCGGCGTGCCCTCGGTGGTCGTCACCTTCAGCCCGCACCCCAGCGAGGTCGTCCGGCCGGGCAGCCACCCGCCGATCCTGGCCCCCTACGACCGCCGCGCCGAGCTGATGGCCGGTCTCGGGGTCGACGCGCTGCTGATCCTGCCCTTCACGGCGGAGTTCTCGCAGCTGTCCCCGGCCGACTTCATCGTGAAGGTGCTGGTCGACAAGCTGCACGCGCGTGCCGTCATCGAGGGACCGAACTTCCGCTTCGGCCACCGGGCCGCCGGGAACGTCGACTTCCTGACCGAGCTGGGCGCCACGTACGACTACGAGGTCGAGGTCGTGGACCTGGTGGAGCGCGGCGAGGCGGGCGGCGGGGTGCCGTTCTCGTCCACCCTCGCGCGCAGGCTCGTCGCCGAGGGGGACATGGACGGCGCCGCCGAGATCCTCGGCCGCCCGCACCGGGTCGAGGGCGTCGTGGTGCGCGGTGCGCAGCGCGGGCGCGAGCTCGGCTACCCGACGGCGAACGTCGAGACCCAGCCGCACACCGCGATCCCGGCCGACGGGGTGTACGCGGGCTGGCTGACGGCGGACGGCGAGCGGATGCCGGCGGCGATCTCGGTCGGCACGAACGTGCAGTTCGACGCCACCGAGCGGACCGTGGAGGCGTACGCGATCGACCGAGTGGGCCTGGACCTGTACGGGATGCACGTGTCCGTCGACTTCCTCGCGTACGTGCGGGGGATGGCGAAGTTCGAGTCGCTGGACGGGCTGCTGGAGGCGATCGCCGACGACGTGAAGCGGGCGCGGGTGCTGACGGAGGCGTACGACTCCGAGCGCTGACGCGCCGCGCGAGCCGAGAGGGCCCGTACCGTCCCCAGGACGGTACGGGCCCTCTCGCTCGTCTACGGTGTTCCGCCTCAGCCGAGGCGCGGGTCACGCGGGGGCTGGCCCGGGGGCTGCTGCCAGGGCTGGCCGGGCTGCGGATAGGGCTGGCCGCCGTACGGGGGCTGCTGCGGTGGTTGCTGGTACGGGCCCGCCGGCTGCGGGGCCGGAGCCTGCGGGGCCTGCTGGGGGTACGGCTGCTGCTGGGGCTGGGGCTGGGGGGCCTGCTGGGCCTGTTGGGGCTGCTGGGCTTGCTGGGGTCCGCCCCAGTGCGCCTGCGCGCCCTGCTGCTGTGCGCGGACGAAGTCCTCGGCGACCAGCGCGGAGAGGGTGAAGTACGCCTCCCGGGTCTTGGGCCGCATCAGGTCCAGGTCCACCTCGGCGCCGGCCGCCAGGTGTTCGTCGAAGGGCACCACGACGACCCCGCGGCAGCGGGTCTCGAAGTGCTGCACGATGTCCTCGACCTTGATCATCTTGGCGGTCTCGCGGACCCCGGAGATGACGGTGATCGAGCGCGAGACCAGGTCGGCGTACCCGTGGGCGGACAGCCAGTCGAGGGTGGTGCTGGCGCTGCTGGCGCCGTCCACCGACGGGGTCGAGATGATGATCAGCTGATCGGCCAGGTCCAGGACCCCGCGCATGGCGGAGTAGAGGAGACCGGTGCCCGAGTCGGTGAGGATGATCGGGTACTGGCGGCCGAGCGTCTCGATGACGCGGCGGTAGTCCTCGTCGTTGAAGGTCGTCGAGACCGCCGGGTCCACGTCGTTGGCGATGATCTCCAGGCCCGAGGGAGCCTGCGAGGTGAACCGCCGGATGTCCATGTACGAGTGCAGGTACGGGATCGCCTGGACCAGGTCGCGGATCGTCGCACCGGTCTCGCGGCGCACGCGGCGGCCGAGGGTGCCGGCGTCGGGGTTCGCGTCGATGGCCAGGATCTTGTCCTGCCGCTCGGTGGCGAGGGTCGCACCGAGGGCGGTGGTGGTCGTGGTCTTGCCGACGCCGCCCTTGAGGCTGATGACGGCGATGCGGTAGCAGGACATCACCGGAGTGCGGATCAGTTCGAGCTTGCGCTGACGGTCGGCCTCGGCGGCCTTGCCACCGAAGCGGAAGCCGGAGCGGGTGGGCTTGGGCTTCTGCTTGGCGCGGATCAGACGGTCGGATGACAGCTCGACGGCGGCGGTGTAGCCCAGCGGCGCGCCGGGTCCCTGGCCGGGCTGCTGCTGGTACGGGCCCTGCGGGTGCGGCTGCGCGGCCTGCTGCTGGGGCCAGGGGGCGGGGGCCTGCGGTGCCGCCTGCGGTGCCGCCTGCGGGGTTGCCTGCTGCGGCGGGAAACCGTAGCCCTGCGGGGGCTGGGCCGGGGGCTGCTGCTGGCCGACGGGCGGGAACCCGTACCCCTGGGGCGGACCCGAGGCCTGGAACGCGGGCGGCAGCGGAGGCAGTTCACCCCCGGGGCCGGGTCCCCCGAACGGAGTATCCGCGGGAGCGGGCGCGGCAGCGTACGGCCCCTGCGGGGCGTCCTGGGGCACGGTGACGCCCTCTGCGGGCGTGGCGGTCCGGGACGCCGCGGGGGCCTCCGGCAGTGCGGGCACGACGAGGGGCCCCACCACCGGCACCCGGAACGGGGCGTCCGCCGCCGCTTCCCGGGGCTGGTCCGGGGTGGACGCGCCGGCGTGGCCCGCGCCCTCGGACTCCGCCGTGGCCGGAGATCCGGCGGGTCCCTCCGGGGGCGACGGCGGCGCGTCGGCGGGAGCCGGACCGGCCGCCTGGCCAGGGTGGACGGGCGGGGCCGCCGCGTCGGCCGGGGCCTGCCCGGGGAACGGCGCCGGGTAGGGGGCGGCAACGGCACCCGGGAACGCCGACCCGGCGTCGGCCGGCGCCGGGTAGGAGGCCGGACCCTGGGCCGGCATCGCCGACGGCGCGTCGGCCGGGGCCGGGTGGGCGGCCGCGGTCGCACCCTGGGCCGGGAACGCGGGTGCGTCCGCCCGGGCGTCGGCCGGAACCGCGTAGCCGGCCGGTGTCTGCGCCGGGAACGCGGGGGCGTCCGCCGGCACCGGGGCCACGAACGCCGACACGGCGTCGTCCTGGCCGGGGTGGGCAGTCGGGGCCGGCGCGTCGGCCGGGGCCGGGTAGGTGGCCGCGTCCGCCGGGGCCGGGTACGGAGACGGCGCCTCCGTCGGGGCCGGGAAGCCGGGCGCGGCGGTGTCCGCCGGGGCCGGGAACGCGGGTGCGGCGGCGTCCGCCGGCCTCTGGGCCGGGTACGGCGCCGGCGCGTCGGCCGGGGCCGGGTGGGCGGCCGCGGCCGGACCCTGGGCCGGGAACGCGGGTGTGTCGGCCGGGGCCGGGAAGCCGGCCGGTGTCTGGTCCGGGAACGCGGGCGGAGCCACGGCGTCGGCCGGGGCCGGGTGGCCGGCCGGCCCCTGTGGCGGAGTCGCGTCCGCGGGGGTCGCGCCGGGGAACGCGGGTGCCGGGTACCCCGGCGGCGTGTCGGACGGCGTGCGCGGAACCGGCGGAGCGATCCGCATCGTCGGCGGGGAGACCACGTCCGACGGCCGGTGGGGCTCGAACCCGCTGCCCTCGGGCAGCCCCGGCAGCCCCGGAACCGGCGCGGCCGGCGCCGCCGCGCCCTGCGTGTACCAGGCCGGCGGGGTGTAGTCGATGGTGAACTCGCCCGTCACATCGGGCTCCGCGTCGGACTGATCGTCCGTCGGGACGTCCCACGTCCCGCCGCGCCTCTCGTTCCGATCGCCGCTCACTGGTCCTCCTGGTCTGTCGAACACCGGTCGGGCGCCCAACTCGACGCCGCGCCCGCGCTCAGCCTAATCGCGCCCCGTGACCCCGAGGCCCCGAGGTCGCGCCCCCGCACTCCTGCCTACAGGCCACCCGCGCCCTGAGCAACCGTCATCGCGCAACACCGTCTCAGTCGATGCGCCGCGCCGCGCCCAGCAGGCCCGTCTCCGTCTCCGTGCCCTGCGTCATCACGAACTTCCGGTCCCGCGGCGTACACCACAGCGTCACCCCGTCCCCGAGCGTCGGCAGGGACTCCACCGCCGCCCGCGGCAGCCCCATCAGGGCGCCGATCCGCTCTGCCTCGTCGGGGGACACGCGCTGCACCCCCACCAGCGCGGAGTTCCGCAGCAGCCGCGGAGCCGTGGGGCTCAGGTACGGCAGCAGGGTCAGCACCGACTGCCACGGCCCCGACACCACCCGCCCGCGCGGCGGCCGCATCCCGCAGTCCCGGATCACCAGCACCGGACTGCCCGCCGACGCGCCCTGCGGCGGCACCCGGCCCACGTCGTGCAGGGTCACGCACTGCTGCCCGCCGCCGGCCGCCCGGGCCAGCCCGGACCACACCTGCCCGCGCCCGGTCTCCACCGCGACCCGGGCCCCGGTCGCCGCCGTCCGCAGGGCCAGCACCTGGGCCGTCCACAGGCCGCCGATCAGCGTGACCTCGTACGGCGTGGGACGGTTCACGCCGAGCACCGCCGGGCGGCCCTCCGCGTCCACGCCGATGACGACCCCGTCGTCCCCGACGGGCAGCGCCAGCGCGTTCAGATCGCCCGCCGGGACCACGTGCCGCTCCCGGCGCGGCCCGATCAGCCCGAAACCGCCCCTGACCGCTCTCCTCGCCGAGCCCGTCACCGCGCACCTCCCAACGGCAGCGAGGCCAGCAGCCCCGGCACCTGTTCCCGGTCCAGCCGGACCAGCCCCGTCCGCACGCCCCGCGCGGTCCGCTCCAGTTCCCGCCGGGCCGCGACGAGCTCCTCGTCGCTGCGCCCGGTCACCCGGACGTGCCCGGTCAGCGTCACGCCCTGCCGTTCGGCCGGGGCCATCGTCAGGCTGAAGTTCGTCGCCAGCGCGGGCAGCGAGGTCAGCAGGGCCACGAACTGCGGCAGTCCCGCTCCCGTACCGCCCAACTGCGGCCAGCGGGCTATCCAGTACGTGGTGTGCCGCCGGTCGTCGCAGCGCCAGGTCCGCGGGGTCTCCTCCGTGCGCCGGCCCGTGCTCGCCGCGCGTCCCGCCTGGGTGATCGCCATCGGGTTCGCGCAGGAGGAGGTCGCGAGCGCGCCCGTCAGCTCCTGCTCCGTCAGCACGGCGGCCCGGAACCCGGCCCCCGTCAGCCGGCTCGCCAGCTGGTCCGCGACCCGCACCAGAGACCGCTGGGCCCCGGCCAGGCCGCCGCCGCGGGCGGCGACGGCCTCCGGACACAGCTCGGGGTCGAGCTTGAGCGCGATCCACGTCAGCCGCACCGCCGGGGCGCCCGTGCGCGCCTGGAGCGGGGCGTAGTTGAGCGCGGCCATCGACCGGGCGGGCAGGTGCGGAGCCGGAGCGGGCTGCGTGTGCTGGACGAGCTGTGCCGACTCCAGCCGGATGCCGTCCACCTCCAGGACGTCCCGTACGGCGGACAGCGGGAGCGGACGCGCCCCCCGGTCCGGCCGCAGCGCGGTGGCGTCCATGTCCACCTGGACCACCGCCGTCAGGAAGGTCCCGTCGCCGACCATGCCCACCGGCCGCCGGTCACGGTCGCTGAAGGTCAGCGTCCGCAGCGCGGGATCGGCCTCGACCAGCGGGGCCAGCCCGGGCTCGGTCCCGGCGGGCACCGTGAGCGACGCGGCCCTGCGGCGCCGGGCCCGCAGCGCGAGCGCGCCGCCGATCCACTCGGGCAGGGACCGCTGGTGGCGGCGTACGACGGCCAGCAGCACCAGGACGAGGGCCAGGACGCCGGCGGGCACCAGCAGCAGCGGCTCCACCACCCACGCCGCGAGCAGGACGGCCGCGGCGAGCTGGAGGAATACGAGCTGTTGCAATCGGAACGGTCCGAACCGGCCCGGGCTCGGCTTCGGCTGCGGCGTCACCCCGCCCCGTGCGGGTGCGGCCGCGGCCGCCTGCGGCTCCGTCGCGGTGGCCCTCACTCGCGCCCCTCCCCGTCAAGGGGGCGGACCCGGCGCGTCCGGCACCGCGCGGCCGCGGCCGCCGGCTCCGGAACCTCCCCGATCCACCCCAACTAGGCTTGATTCCCCCGGTCCGGAAGGCGCTGCGCGGACTTCCCAGCCCACCCGCCCCCTGCCGACCCTCCGTCAAGAGGCATAGTAGGTCCCCGGTCCGACAACCAAGGCCCGGGGAGCGGCCCCACCGGCCGGGCCGTGCGGGGAGAAGCAGGCGGTCATGGCATCACGACGTGATGAGCTCAACGCGTACACCTTCGCGAAGCGGCGCACGGTGTCTGCGTTCCTGCAGCCCTCGGCCACCGGTACCGAGGAGGGCGCGCCCAGGCCGCTGCGCGCCGTCGTGCCCGGTGTCGTGATCGGAGCGCTCGTGGTCGCGGGCTTCGGAGCCTGGGGCATGTTCAAACCGCAGGCGCCCAAGGGCTGGGACGAGCCCGGCGCCACCGTCATCGTCGGCAAGCAGTCGACGACCCGGTACGTGGTCCTGACCACCAAGACCGGCGGCAAGGAACAGACCCGGCTGCACCCCGTGCTCAACCTGGCCTCCGCGCGGCTCCTCCTCGACCCGCAGAAGTTCAAGGTCGTCCAGGTCGAGGACAAGGTGCTCGACGCGGGCAAGCCCCCGCGCGGCCCCATCATCGGCATCCCCTACGCCCCCGACCGGCTCCCCGCGCAGCAGGACGCGGGCAAGGCCAAGCGGTGGGCCGTCTGCCAGCAGCCCGGCGGCAACGGCCGGGGCGTCCAGACGGCGGCGTTCGTGCTCGCCGACCGCGAGGCCCCACTGCTCGACGACGCCCGCCGCACCGCCGCCGGTCAGGTGCTGTACGTGCAGAGCACCGGCGGGGCCAAGGAGCGCTTCCTCGTGGACGCGACGGGCACCAAGTACCGCTTCCCGGAGGGCAAGCCGGACTCCGCGACCCTCACCACCGCCCTGGTCGGCACCGGCGCCACCCCGCAGCCGGTCACCGAGGAGTGGCTCGCCACCCTCAACGCGGGCGACGACCTGGCCTTCCCGCAACTGCCCGGCACCCCGGGCGCGAACGCGGCGGTCCCCGGCCTGGGCGCGGCCGACGCCAAGGTCGGCATGGTGCTCACCGCCCAGACCGGCTCCGGTACGCAGCACTACGTCGTCCTGCCCGACCGGGTCGCCCCCGTCTCGGAGTTCGTGGCCTGGCTGCTGATCTCCTCACCCGCCACCGACAGCCTCAACATGCACGGCAGGGCCCACGAGATCGACCTGCAGTCCCTGGGCCCCGACGCGACCCCCTTCAAGGACGAGGCCCGGTGGCCGCGCGAACGCGGGAAGCAGGTGAACCGGGTCGCCGACACCCCCGGCGCCCCGCAGGGCGCCGAACGGCGCGACACCGTCTGCAACGTGCTGCGCTCGGTCGACGGGCAGGGCAACCAGACGCTGAGCACCTGGGCCGGGACCGGCTTCCCCGTCGACATCGCCGCGAGCGGCACCAGTTCCTACGTCACCCCCGGGACGGGCCTGCTCTACACCCAGGTCCAGGGCCGCCAGACCACCGCCGGCGGATCGCTGTTCCTGGTCACCGACACCGGCCTGCGCTACGCCGTCCAGGCCAACGGCGACAGTGACGCCGCACAGTCGAAGATCGGCGCGCCCGACCCGCAGGCCCCGGGCGGGGCCGGCGACGGCCGTCCCGAGGCCAGCCAGGCGCAGATCAGGCTCGGCTACGGCGGGGTCGTGCCCGCCATGGTGCCGATCGCCTGGTCGGAGTTCCTCTCCAAGGGTCCCAGGCTCGACACCAACTCCGCCCGTCAGCCGCAGGGTTCATGAGGAGGCCGACCGTGCCGCAGACGCCCCGCACCGTGCTGGCGGGCACCGCGTTGGCCCTCGTGGCGGCGTACGGTGCCGCAGTGGGCGCCGCGCCCGGCGCCGGGTCCGCGCCGCCCCTGTCCCCGTCCCCGTACGCCCTGGGGCTCGCCGGGGCGGGGGAGTGCACCTTCCCCATGAAGAAGCAGATCGCCGACCGGCCCTGGGCCCTCCAGCGGCTCATGCTGGACGCGCTGTGGGCGCGGACCAAGGGCGAGGGCGTCCGCGTCGCGGTCATCGACACCGGCGTGGACCGCACCAACCCGCAGCTCTCCGGCGCCCTCGACCCCGGCGCCGGCCGGGACTTCCTCGACCCCAAGGGTGGCGACGGCACCAACGACACCGTCGGGCACGGCACCAAGGTCGCCGGCCTGATCGCGGCCCGTCCCCAGGAGGGCACCGGCTTCGTCGGCCTGGCTCCCGAGGCCACCGTCATCCCCATCCGGCAGAACGACGGGCAGGGCAACGGCAACGCCGCCACCCTGGCCCAGGCCATCGACCACGCCGTGGCCAAGGGCGCCCAGGTCATCAACATCTCCCAGGACACCGACGCCCCGCTCACCCCCGACTCCGAACTGGGCAAGGCCGTCCAGCGGGCCCTGGACGCCAAGGCGGTGGTCGTCGCCTCGGCCGGCAACGACGGCCTGACCGGCCAGAAGCGCCGCACCTATCCCGCCGCCTTCCCCGGGGTCCTGGCCGTGGCCTCCTCCGACCGCAACAACGAGCGGGCCGCGTTCTCCCAGCCCGGCGACTTCATCGGCGTCGCCGCCCCCGGCGTCGACATGGTCTCCACCGTCCCCGGCTTCGGCCAGTGCATCGACAACGGCACCAGCTTCTCCGCCCCCTACGTCGCCGGGGTCGCGGCCCTGCTGCGCGCCGAGCACCCGCAGTGGACCCCGCAGGAGGTGGTCTGGCAGATCCAGAACACCGCCGAGCGCTCCGTCAACGGCCGTGACGACTACGTCGGATGGGGAGTGGTGGACCCGGTCCGCGCCGTCACCCAGGACCGCGAGACGCCCCGGGCGCCCGTCCCGGACCCCGGCCCGCCCCCGGCGGCCGCGCCCGAGGCGGCCGGACTCGCCCTGTCGGAAACCGCCCATGAGCGCGAGGAGCGGATCGGTACGTACGCCCTCGGCGTCGGCGCCGTGCTCATCGCCGTCATCGCCGCCACCGCGACGGTCGTCCGCGAGGCCCGGGGCCGCCGCCGACGCCGTTTGCAGTGAACGGTGACGGTTCATCCGCGGTGACGCACACCGGTGTTGGGCGTGGGGCGCGATCTGACTAGAGTGGCCGCAGGCTTCACGACTGTGATCGGGGGATTCGTGAAGCGGAGGGGGAAGTGCGGCGCGCGTGACGGGAACTGCGCGTCGCGAAGGTCCGCTCCGCCCTGCAATCCGCCGGTTCTGCCGGGGAATTGAGAAGTGAGGAGCTTCGGATGACGAACAATTTCGGTCTTGCGGACGATCCGGTCGTCAAGGCGGCCAACAAGATCTCCGAGACGGCCAACGCCGTGACCACGCAGTCCCGCGAGCTGGCCGACATCCTGGCCACCGTCAGCGCGGGCTGGACCGGTGTGGGTGCCGAGGGCTTCAAGAAGGCCCAGTCGGACCTCAACATCGACCACGACGAGATCCGCCGTCTGCTCGGCGTCCTGCACAACGCCGTCTCGCAGACGAAGAACCTGACCAACGCCCAGGACGACGAGGTGCGCGCCGCGTTCAACTCGATCGGCGGCGGCAGCGGCGGCCGTTCGGGCCTCGACGGCATCTGAGTCCGGCGCCGTCCCCAGCAACCCCACCGCGAAGGAGAAGATCATGTCCGGCACCGACGGCCACACCCGGGTACGGTACGAGAGCGTCCAGCAGATGGCGGACCGCATCCGCGTCGTCTCGAAGAACATCCTCAAGGACCTCGACGAGATGGAGGCGGCCGTGAAGGTCGTCACCGACACCTGGGACGGTGAGGCGCACATGGAGTACGTCAACCTCCAGACGAAGTACCACCGCCGCGCCGACCACATGCAGCAGGAGCTCGAAAAGGTCGCCCAGATCATCGAGCGCGGCAAGGGCGACTACCGCGCCACCGACGTGAAGGCCTCGCGCCTGTTCACCGAGGCGTTCTGAGCCCCGTACCCACCGGCACGGCGCCCGCGCGAAGGGGGCGCGCCCATCACGGGCGCGCCCCCTTCGCGCATGCGCGACCGCCCTCAGGTGAGGTCGAACTCCCCGTCCCGGGCCCCCAGGACGAAGGCCTCCCACTCGGCCGCCGTGTACCGCAGCACCGTGTCGCGGTCCAGCGAGGACCGCATCGCCACCGCGCCCTCGGGCAGCCTGGCGATCTCCACCCGCTCCTCGTCCGGGCTGGTCCCGGGCGGGCCCTGCCACTCGACGCCGCTGATGTCGAGCGCGTACAGCTCGTCCTTCTCCTGCTGGGTGCCCATGTGCGGCCCTTCCCTCGGTGGTGCGGTGCTCCCGCGGTCTGCCGATTATCGGTGCTGGCGGCCGGGGCGGGGGAGCGTTTCGCGATGATCACCGAGAACGCCCGCCGGGCGGCGACCACCGCCCCGCCCGGACACGACGGCGCCGGCGACGACCGGCTTCCCCGTCAGGACTGCCCCGCCATCCGCCCGAGCTGGACGAGCGAGGTGCCGCGCCTGCGCGAGACGAAGTAACCGCGGCCCGGCGGCATCGGGCGGCATCGTACGGTGCCCAGCAGATCGCCCTCGGAAGGGTCGCCCGACAGCACCACGCCCTGCGCGCCCAGCTCCTTGATCCGCTGCATGAAGGGCTCGTACAGCGCCCGGGAGGCGCCCGCCGAACTGCGCGCGATGATGAAGCGGACCCCCGTGTCGCGGGCGAACGGCAGGAACTCCACCAACTGCGCCAGCGGATTGCCCTGGCTCGTCGCGACCAGGTCGTAGTCGTCGATCACGATGTACACGTCCGGGCCCGTCCACCAGCTGCGGTCGCGCAGCTGCTGCGGAGTGACGTCGGTGGGCGGCTGCCGGCGTGAGAACACCCCGCCCAGTGCCTCCATGTGCATCTGCAGGGAGCTCGCCATCGGCGCGTACTCCAGCAGGTACTCCTCCGGCAGCGCCCCCAGCAGCCCCCGCCGGTAGTCGCCCACGACCAGCTTGGCCTGGTCCGGGGTGTACCGGTCGGCGATCTGCCGGGCGATGAGGCGCAGCAGGTTCGTCTTGCCCGACTCGCTCTCGCCGAACACCAGGAAGAAGGGGTCCGTCTCGAAGTCGACGAACACCGGCTCCAGCGCGGTCTCGTCGATGCCGATCGCGATCCCGCGCTCCGGGAACTCCCCGCCCTTGGGCAGCTGGTCGGCGTGCAGCAGCCGCGGCAGCAGCCGTACGCCCGGAGCCGTCGGCCCCGACCAGCCCGAGCGCACCGCCGCCACGAAGGCGGCCGTGGCCTCCGAGAGGCTCTCGGCGTCGTGCGCGCCGTCGACGCGCGGCAGGGCGCCCAGGAAGTGCAGCTTCTCCGGCACCTGCCCGCGTCCCGGCATCCCCGTCGGCACGTTGGCCGCGACCCGCCGGTCGAACTCGGAGTCCATCACGTCGCCGAGCCGCAGCTCCAGCCGGCTCAGCATCTGGTCCTTCAGCGCGGCCCGCACCTCCATGTACCGGGCCGCCGTGACCACCACGTGGATGCCGTAGCCCAGACCCCGGGACGCGATGTCCGTGACCACCGGCTCCAGGCCCTCGTACTCGGTGCGGAAACCACCCCAGCCGTCGACGATCAGGAACACGTCGCCCCACGCCTCGCCGGGCAGCTCGCCCGCCGCGCGCCGCCGCCGGTAGGTGGCGATGGAGTCGATGCCGTTCGCCCGGAAGAACTCCTCGCGCCGGCCCAGGACCCCCGCCACCTCCGCGACGGTACGCCGCACTCGCTCCGGATCGAGCCGGGAGGCGATCCCGCCCACGTGCGGCAGCTCCGACACCGCGGACAGTCCGCCGCCGCCGAAGTCCAGCCCGTAGAACTGCACCTCGCGCGGGGTGTGCGTGAGCGCGAACGCCGAGATCAGCGTCCGCATCAGCGTCGACTTGCCCGACTGCGGACCACCGACGACCATCATGTGGCCCGCGGCCCCCGAGAAGTCCCGGTAGAGCACCTCGCGGCGCTGCTCGAAGGGCTTGTCGATCAGACCGAGCGGCACGACCAGCCCACCGGGCCGGGTGTACCCCTGCGCGTGCAGCCCCCGCTCCGCCGAGGGCGCCAGCGACGGCAGCAGCTGGTCCAGCGGCGGGGCCTGGTCCAGCGGCGGCAGCCACACCTGGTGCGCCGGCACCCCCTGCCCCTCCAGCCGGCCCACGATCACGTCGAGCACCGTGTCCGCGAGCGCGTCGTCCTCCCGGACCGCGCCCGCCGCCGGATACGCCGGATCCGGGGCCGCGTACACCACCGGCACCGGAGCCGCCGTGAACAGCACCGGCCGCCGCTCCACCGGGAACGCCCCCACCGACAGGTCCGGCCCGCCCGAGCGGTAGGTGCCCGACACGTACGCCGCCTTGAACCGGGTCATCTCGTCCGTGCCGAACTTCAGGTATCCCGAACCGGGCACCGACGGCAGGTGGTACGCGTCCGGCACGCCGATCGCCGTGCGCGACTCCGCCGCAGAGAAGGTCCGCAGGCCGATCCGGTACGACAGGTACGTGTCCAGCCCGCGCAGCTTGCCCTCCTCCAGCCGCTGCGAGGCCAGCAGCAGGTGCACGCCCAGCGAACGGCCGATGCGGCCGATCTGGATGAACATGTCGATGAAGTCGGGCTTCGCCGTGAGCAGCTCGCTGAACTCGTCGATCACCAGCACCAGCGAGGCCAGCGGCTCCAGCGGGGCGCCCGCCGCGCGGGCCTTCTCGTAGTCGTGGATGTTGGCGTAGTTGCCCGCAGAACGCAGCAGCTCCTGCCGGCGCTGGAGCTCCCCGCGGATCGAGTCGCCCATCCGGTCCACCAGGGTGAGGTCGTCCGCCAGGTTGGTGATCACCGCCGCGACGTGCGGCATCTGCCCCATCCCGGTGAAGGTCGCACCGCCCTTGAAGTCGGCGAGCACGAAGTTCAGCGTCTCCGAGGTGTGCGTCACCGCCAGGCCCAGCACGAGCGTCCGCAGCAGCTCCGACTTGCCCGAACCGGTCGCGCCCACGCACAGCCCGTGCGGGCCCATGCCCTCCTGCGCGGCCTCCTTCAGGTCCAGCATCACCGGCGCGCCGCCCTCGCCCACACCGATCGGCACGCGCAGCCGCTCACCGGCCGAACGCGGCCGCCAGGTCCGCGACACGTCGACGGCCGCCGCGTCGCCCAGGTTCAGCAGATCGGTGAAGTCCAGGTTCGCCAGCAGCGGTTCGTCGTCGTCCCCACCGCCCGTGCGCAGCGGCGCCAGCTGACGCGCCAGCGCCTCCGCCGCCGGCAGCGACAGGGTGTCCGGCGTGCCCTCGTACGCGACGCCCGCGCCCGACTCCAGCCGCAGCCGGCCCGGCCGCACCACGACCGACAGGCCGCCGCGCGGCTCGTCCAGCTCGCCCGCGACCACCTCCACGATGGTCACGCCCTGCAGGCCCTCGGCCGCCGCGAACGCCGAGTCCGGCGGCACCAGTCCACCGTCGAGGACCACCACCAGGTGCGGCTGGTCCAGCACCGGGGACACCTCGCGGCTGAACCGCGACCGGCCCTCCAGCCGGGAGCCCAGCAGCTCCTCCAGCTCACCGAGGTCGTCACCGAACAGCCGCTTCGTGCCCGCCCCGTCGACCTGGCCCGGCACCTGCGTGTGCGGCAGCCACTTCACCCAGTCCCACGACGGCACCGCGCCCGGCGCCGCCACCACCGCCACCACCAGGTCCTCCGGGGAGTGCAGCGTCGCCAGCTGCGCGACGAGCGCCCGGGCCGTCCCGCGCGCCGACTCCGGCTCCCCGGAGACCGTCACGTGGTAGAACGCCCGGATCGACAGCGCCACCGGCAGCCCGTCCAGCGAGGAGTGCACCTTCAGGAAGCGCTGCATCGCGCCCGCCGTCAGCGGCTCCAGCTCGTCCACCGGAGCCGTGTCCGGAGCCACCAGCGCCGTCGCGAGCCGCTGCGCGCCCAGACCCAGCCGGGCCTGGCCGAAGTCGGCGTCGCCGACCCGGCGTTCCCACAGCCGCGAGCCCTCCGCCACCACGGACCACAACTGCTCGGGCGCCGGGTGCAGGTACAGCTGCGCGTCGCGCTGCGCCCGCGCGGTCCTGCGCACCTGACGGCGGGTCTGCGCGAGGTACTTGAGGTAGTCCCGGCGCACGTCCGCCATTTGCCCCTGCGTACCGCGCCGGAAGCGCACCAGCTGGGCGATGACCATGCCCACCGTCGACGCCAGCATCAGCACGCCCATGATGCGCATGAACGGCGCCGCACCCGGCATGAAGAAGAAGACGACCGACGAGCCCATGCCGAGCATCGGCAGGAGCTGCATCAGCATGCCCTCCTGCTGCCCCCGCGGGAGTTCCGGCGGAGCCTCCAGCCTCAGTTCGTCCGAAGGCACCTCGGGCGGCAGGGACCGGGGCGGGCGTTTGACGACGATCTGGCTCACCGGAGCATCAATCCCTTGAAAACGGACGGGACGCCGCAACCGGCGTCCCCAAGTCCCGGGCGTGGAGGGGGACTCCTCCGCGCCCGGTGATCCTACTTGCCGACAGTCGCACCCCAGCCGGGTAGGGTGACGCGCGCAGCATGCGCATCCGCGAATCCGACGCCGCCACCGGCGCCAACCAGGGGGTCCCACAGGTGAGTACGGCCGAGGCGACGGGGTTCTGCAGGGTCACCGTCGTGGCTCCCGACAGCCGCATCGACGTCGCCCTCCCCGAGGACATCGCCGTCGCCGACGTCTACCCGGAACTGCTGCGCCTCACCGGCCAGACCCAGCCCGTCGGCGCCCCCACCGGATTCCACCTCGTGCGCCGCTCCGGCACCGTCCTCGACGGCGCCCGCACTTTCGCCGCCCAGCAGGTCCTCGACGGCGAGGTGCTCAGCCTGCGCCCCTTCGCCGAGTCCCTGCCGCCGGCCGTCTTCGACGACGTCTCCGACGCCGTCGCCGCGGCGGTCGTGCGCGACCGGCACCGCTGGAGCGACGACATGCTGCGCGGGGCGGGCCTGGCCGGCGCCGCCCTGCTGCTCGTCCTGCTCGGATTCGTCCTCTGGTACGCCGATCCGCTCCGGCACGACATGCACGGCCTGCCGGGGATCATCGCCGGGGCCGTGGGCGTCCTGCTCACCGCCGCCGCCGGGGTGCGCGCCCGCGTCTACCGCGACCGCGGCTCCGCGGTCGCGCTCGGCCTCGGCGCCCTGCCGCACCTCCTGATCGTCGGCTCCGGCATCGTCGCCGCCGGCGCGGGCCAGGGTCCGGGCCGCCTCCAGTTCCTGCTCGGCTGCCTCTGCGTCCTCGTCGCCTCCGTCGCCCTCGTCGCGCTCACCCCGCACGGCGACGCCCCCTTCGTCGCGGCCACCTTCCTCGCCGCCACCGGGACCCTGGCCACCTTCGCCGCCATCGCCGCCGAGGCCTCCGCCACCGCGACCGCCGCCGTCTGCGCCCCCGTTGCCATCGGCCTCGTCGCCTTCCTCCCCGGCCTCTCGGCCCGCTTCGCCCGGCTGCCCATCGGGTACGCCGCCCCGCGCAGCGCCGTCGAGGACTACGAGACCCCGGACCGCTACGAGGCCGCGCCCGGTGCCGACCCCGACGCCCCCGCCGCCCCCGGGCACGACCCGGTCGCCCCGCTCGACGCCGAGCAGATCGCCGCCCAGGCCCGCCGCGGCCACGAGATGCTCCTCGGCCTGGTCGGGGGCTGCGCCGCCGTGGTCGTGGGCTCGGCCGCCGTCCTCGGCTTCTCCGACAACACCTGGGGCCGGCTGCTGGCCCTGGCCGCGGGCCTGGCCATGCTGCTGCGGGCGCGGCTCTTCCGGTACACCTCCCAGGTGGTCTGCGCCCTCGTCGCGGGCCTGGCCTCCGTCGCGCTGCTGATCCTGGGCCTCGCGCTGCACCCACCCGTCGATCTGATGTTCGATTTCGTGCGCTACCACGACCGCGCCGGCCTGGACCTCCGTACGATCTGGCTCTCGGCCGCCGTCGCCGCCGGGGCGGCCCTCCTCGCGGGAATTGCGCTTGTCATCCCCCGCAAGGGCCTGTCACCCTTCTGGGGACGGCTGCTCGACCTCACCGAGGCCGCAGTACTGCTCAGCCTGGTCCCGCTGACCCTGGCCGTGCTCGACGTCTACGGCCGCGCCCGCTCTCTCACCAGCTGAGACGGCGCGACCCGGCAGCCTGGTACGCTGTGTGACGGCCGTTTGTGTACGCGCCCCCGGACATCCTCTGGAGGCTGCGCTCAGCGGACCCCGCCTCCCGAGTTACGGAAGATCCCCAGAGAATTCGACCTGGGGCACTCGGTGGCTACGAAGACCAAACGAGGAGTACGCGTGCCGCTCGACGCCGCTACGAAGAAGCAGATCATCGCAGAGTTCGGTGCCAAGGAGGGCGACACCGGCTCTCCCGAGGTCCAGGTCGCGATGCTCTCCCGCCGCATCTCGGACCTGACCGAGCACCTGAAGGCCCACAAGCACGACCACCACTCCCGTCGTGGTCTGCTGATCCTGGTCGGCCAGCGTCGCCGCCTGCTGCAGTACCTGGCCAAGAAGGACATCCAGCGCTTCCGTGCGCTGGTCGAGCGCCTCGGCATCCGTCGCGGTGCGGCCGGCGCCAAGTAAAGACGCTGTGAAGGGAGCGGTTCCCACACCGATGGGGCCGCTCCCTTTGCTGTACGTGCGCGACCTACCGGACGCTTTGTAGTCTGGACACAGCGCACGACCGAAGAGGAGGAGCGCCGGCCCTACGCCGCCGGTCCTCGGTAGTGGCATCCGGAAATCCCCGTGACGGGGATCGGAACCGGGTGCTTCGATCGAAGACCGGCCCGCACGCCAGGAGCGCTTCTCCGACACCGTCCCCCACCACACGGGTGGTGGACGGAGACGACGAAAATGGAGAAAACGCTAGTGGAGAACGAGACCCACTACGCCGAGGCCGTCATTGACAACGGTTCCTTCGGCACCCGCACCATCCGCTTCGAGACGGGCCGTCTGGCCCGCCAGGCCGCCGGCTCCGCCGTTGCCTACCTGGACGACGACACGATGGTGCTGTCCGCCACCACCGCGTCGAAGAAGCCCAAGGACCAGCTCGACTTCTTCCCCCTGACGGTGGACGTCGAGGAGCGCCAGTACGCGGCCGGCAAGATCCCCGGATCCTTCTTCCGCCGTGAGGGCCGCCCCTCCGAGGACGCGATCCTCACCTGCCGCCTGATCGACCGCCCGCTGCGCCCGTCCTTCAAGAAGGGCCTGCGCAACGAGATCCAGGTCGTCGCGACGGTCATGGCGCTCAACCCCGACCACCTGTACGACGTCGTCGCGATCAACGCCGCGTCCGCGTCCACCCAGCTGGCCGGCCTGCCCTTCTCCGGCCCGATCGGCGGCGTCCGCGTCGCGCTGATCCGCGGCCAGTGGGTGGCCTTCCCGACGCACACCGAGCTCGAGGACGCCGTCTTCGACATGGTCGTCGCGGGCCGCACCCTCGAAGACGGCGACGTCGCGATCATGATGGTCGAGGCCGAGGCCACCGAGCAGACCATCGCCCTCGTCAAGGGCGGCGCCGAGGCGCCGACCGAGGAGATCGTCGCCTCCGGCCTCGACGCCGCGAAGCCGTTCATCAAGGTCCTCTGCAAGGCCCAGGCCGACCTGGCCGCCAAGGCCGCCAAGCCCGAGGGCGAGTTCCCGGTCTTCCTGGACTACCAGGACGACGTGTACGAGGCCCTCGCGGCCGCCGTCAAGGGTGACCTCGCCAAGGCGCTGACCATCGCGGGCAAGCAGGACCGCGAGGCCGAGCTGGACCGCGTCAAGGACATCGCCGCCGAGAAGCTCCTCCCGGCCTTCGAGGGCCGCGAGAAGGAGATCTCCGCCGCCTACCGCAGCCTGACCAAGGCCCTGGTGCGCGAGCGCGTCATCAAGGACAAGGTCCGCATCGACGGCCGCGGGCTCACGGACATCCGTACCCTCGCCGCCGAGGTCGAGGCCATCCCGCGCGTGCACGGCTCGGCGCTGTTCGAGCGTGGCGAGACCCAGATCCTGGGCGTCACCACCCTCAACATGCTCCGCATGGAGCAGCAGCTGGACACCCTCTCCCCGGTGACCCGCAAGCGCTACATGCACAACTACAACTTCCCGCCGTACTCCGTCGGCGAGACCGGCCGCGTCGGCTCCCCGAAGCGCCGCGAGATCGGCCACGGCGCGCTCGCCGAGCGCGCGATCGTGCCGGTCCTGCCGACGCGCGAGGAGTTCCCCTACGCGATCCGCCAGGTGTCCGAGGCCCTCGGCTCCAACGGTTCGACGTCCATGGGCTCGGTCTGCGCCTCCACCATGTCGCTGCTGAACGCCGGTGTGCCCCTCAAGGCCCCCGTCGCCGGCATCGCCATGGGCCTGATCTCGCAGGAGATCGACGGCAAGACGCACTACGTCGCCCTCACCGACATCCTCGGTGCGGAGGACGCCTTCGGCGACATGGACTTCAAGGTCGCCGGCACCAAGGAGTTCGTCACCGCCCTCCAGCTCGACACCAAGCTGGACGGCATCCCGGCCTCCGTCCTGGCCGCGGCCCTCACCCAGGCCCGCGACGCCCGCCTCCACATCCTCGACGTGATGATGGAAGCGATCGACACGCCGGACGCGATGTCCCCCTTCGCCCCGCGGATCATCACCGTCAAGATCCCCGTGGACAAGATCGGTGAGGTCATCGGCCCCAAGGGCAAGATGATCAACCAGATCCAGGAGGACACCGGCGCCGAGATCACGATCGAGGACGACGGCACCATCTACATCGGTGCCTCCGACGGCCCGGCCGCCGAGGCCGCCCGCGCCACGATCAACGCGATCGCCAACCCGACCATGCCGGAGGTCGGCGAGCGCTACCTGGGTACGGTCGTCAAGACCACCACCTTCGGTGCCTTCGTCTCCCTGATGCCCGGCAAGGACGGCCTGCTGCACATCTCGCAGATCCGCAAGCTCGCCGGTGGCAAGCGCGTGGAGAACGTCGAGGACGTGCTCGCGGTCGGCACCAAGGTGCAGGTCGAGATCGCCGAGATCGACCAGCGCGGCAAGCTCTCCCTGATCCCCGTGATCGACGGCGAGGCCGCCGGTGACGACGCTGACAAGGACGACTCCGACAAGTGACGTCGCGTAGTTCGCGTGTGACGGCCCGCCCCTCTTCGGAGGGGCGGGCCGTCGCCCGTACCCAAACCCTGCTCAAGGGGCAGAACGGCATCGGCACCGTCCGGCGCACCGTCCTGCCCAACGGCCTGCGCGTCGTCACCGAGACGCTGCCCTCCGTCCGCTCGGCCACCTTCGGCATCTGGGCGAACGTCGGCTCCCGGGACGAGACGCCCACCCTCAACGGCGCCACGCACTACCTGGAGCACCTCCTCTTCAAGGGCACCGCCACGCGCAGCGCCCTCGACATCTCCTCCGCGATCGACGCGGTCGGCGGCGAGATGAACGCCTTCACGGCGAAGGAGTACACCTGCTACTACGCCCGGGTGCTCGACACCGACCTGCCGCTGGCCATCGACGTGGTCTGCGACATGCTCACCTCCTCGCTGATCCGCGAAGAGGACGTCGACGCCGAGCGCGGGGTCATCCTCGAAGAGATCGCGATGACCGAGGACGACCCGGGCGACATGGTCCACGACCTGTTCGCGCAGACCATGTACGGGGACTCGCCGCTCGGCCGCCCCGTCCTCGGCACCGTCGACACGATCAACGCCCTCGGCGCCGACCGGATCCGCCGCTTCTGGAAGAAGCACTACGACCCCACCCGCCTGGTCGTGGCCGCGGCCGGCAACGTCGACCACAACAAGGTCGTACGCCAGGTCCGCGCGGCCTTCGAGAAGGCCGGCGCGTTCGGACGCACCGACGCGGCGCCGATCGGCCCCCGCACCGGCACCAAGCGCATCCGCACCGCGGGCCGCGTCGACCTGGTCGGCCGCAAGACCGAACAGGCCCACGTGGTCCTCGGCATGCCGGGCATCGCCCGCACCGACGAGCGCCGCTGGGCCCTGGGCGTACTCAACACCGCCCTCGGCGGCGGCATGTCCTCCCGCCTCTTCCAGGAGGTCCGGGAGAAGCGCGGCCTCGCCTACAGCGTGTACTCGTACACCTCGGCCTTCGCCGACACCGGACTCTTCGGCGTCTACGCGGGCTGCCGGCCGAGCCAGGTCCACGACGTGCTGCGGATCTGCCGCGACGAGCTCGACAAGGTCGCCTCCGAAGGCCTCACCGACGAGGAGATCCGGCGCGCCATCGGCCAGCTGTCCGGCTCCACCGTCCTCGGTCTGGAGGACACCGGCGCGATCATGAACCGGATCGGCAAGAGCGAGCTGTGCTGGGGCGACCAGATGTCGGTCGACGAGATGCTGTCCCGCATCGCGGACGTGACCCCGGACGACGTCCGCGCGGTCGCCCAGGATGTACTGGCACAGCGGCCCTCGCTCGCCGTGATCGGCCCGCTCAAGGAGAAGCAGGCCGCCCGCCTCGACGAAGCGGTCGCCTAGTTCCGTACGGACACGAAGGAAGCAACATGAGCAAGCTGCGCGTGGCAGTCCTCGGCGCCCGGGGCCGCATCGGCTCCGAGGCGGTCAAGGCGGTCGAGGCCGCCGAGGACATGGAGCTGGTGGCGGCCCTGGGCCGCGGTGACAAGCTGGAGGCGCTCGCCGAGGCGGGCGCCCAGGTCGCGGTCGAGCTGACCACCCCCGACTCGGTGATGGACAACCTCGACTTCCTCATCGGCCACGGCATCCACGCCGTGGTCGGGACCACCGGCTGGACCGAGGACCGCCTCGCACAGCTGGACACCTGGCTCACCGCCTCCCCGGAGACCGGGGTGCTCATCGCTCCGAACTTCTCCATCGGCGCGGTCCTCACCATGAAGTTCGCCGTCCAGGCCGCCCGCTACTTCGAATCCGTCGAGGTCGTCGAGCTGCACCACCCGAAGAAGGTCGACGCCCCCTCGGGTACGGCGACCCGTACGGCCCAGCTCATCGCGGCCGCCCGCGCCGAGGCCGGGCTCGGCGCCCAGCCCGACGCCACCGCGACGGCCCTCGTCGGCGCCCGCGGCGCGGACGTCGACGGGGTGCCCGTGCACGCCATCCGCCTGCGGGGCCTGCTGGCCCACCAGGAGGTGCTCCTCGGCGGCGAGGGCGAGACCCTGACCATCCGTCACGACTCCCTGCACCACAGCAGCTTCATGCCGGGCATCCTGCTCGGCGCCCGCCGCGTGACGCAGACCCCGGGCCTCACCTTCGGCCTGGAAAACTTCCTCGACCTCGGCTGATGAGGCAGTAGCACCCATGCGCGCGAAGATCACGTACTTCCTCACGGCCGCCGTCCTGGTCGTCTACTTCGTCCTGGTCGGCAGCCGGGGCGTGATGCTGCTCCAGCAGGGCACCTGGCTCACCGTCACCTTCGGTGCCGCCGTGCTGATCCTGCCGGTCATCGGCATCTGGTTCCTCTGGATGAACACCCGGTTCGTCACCCGCGCCAACCAGCTCGCGGCCGAGCTGGAGGCCGAGGGCGGCCTGCCCGTCGACGAACTGGAACGGGACGGCTACGGACGGATCCTGCGGGACTCCGCCGACGAGGTCTTCGCGCGCCGCAAGGCCGAGACGGAGGACGCTCCGGGCGACTGGCGCAGCTGGTTCCGGCTCGCCGTGGCCTACCACGACGCCCGCGACACCCCGCGGGCCCGCAAGGCGATGCAGCGGGCGATCGCCCTGCACGCCGCCAGGCCGGCACACGAAGGGCCCGTACAGGTCTGATCCCCGTACGGGCCCCACACGGGCGGACCGCTCCCCGCCGTCAGGCGGGCACGGCCCGGTACTCACGGACCCACGCCTCCACCCGGCCGGCCGCGCGGTCGAAGGCCTCGCCCCGGGACAGGAAGTCGGCACTGTGGTCGGTGAGCAGCACCGGGAGCTCCGCCCCGCCGTGCCCGGCCACCGTCAAGGCCTGTCCCTGCACGGTCCTCGGCAGCCCCAGCCAGCGCACCGGCTGCTGGACCTTGCGGACCGAGTCGATCTCGCTCCAGGCGATCGAGCGGGTCCCGAAGAACCCGACCCGGCGCAGGCCCGCCGGACTCACCCACACGCCCGTGCGCAGCACGCGCAACGCGCAGCCGATCACGGTGAGCGAGGCCGCCCCGGCGACGGCCGCGCCGCCCCAGGTGCCGGCGAAGGCGATGATCACGGTGGCCAGCAGCATGAAGGCGGAGACCAGGAGCAGCAGCGCCGCGCCGGCGACCCGCCAGGGGCCGGGCCGGTAGGGGCGCCGCCAGCGTTCGGGATCCGCATGCGGGAGGGCTTCGTCCTCGTGTGCGTCGAAGACGCCGTCGGCCGTCAAGAAGGGCAGGGGCACGGCTGGACCTCACTCACATGCACGTTCGGTTGGACTGTGCCCGTGAGGCTACCGCCCCTCGGAGGCCTCCGACTGCTGCGCCTTCTCGGTCACCTTGTACGGCTGCAGCGCGGGCATCCCGAAGAGCAGCGAGCCGACGAGCCCTGCCACCACGGTCAGTCCGACCAGACTACGGGCGGCGATCTGGGTCTTGCTCAGACTCTCGCGCGGCGGCGGAGTGACGTTACTGCGGAATCGGTCGGCCTCGGCGACGAAGGCGAAGGGGACGGGTTCGCGCCGGCGAAACATCGGGAGCGACTCTCCTCACGGTCGGGCCCCTGGGGGCGCTGCGGACGGGACGGAACGCGTTCTCCCTGTAGGACGAGCGGAAGGCCCAATCGGTGCCGGAATTCGGGACATTAACCAAAATTCATGGCGGTCCGTCAGCCGGCCGGGTGACGCGGGCGCGCCCGGAGCGGCCCTCCGGCCGCCCAGGCGCCTGCGCGGCCGCCCCCGGTCGGCGCCGTAGAGTGGGCGCGCCCCAGGAAAGACCCGTTCGGAAGGACCCCGCGTGAGCGAGACCGCCGCTTCAGACCAGAAACCCAGCTTCCGCAGCGATGTGACGGTGGAGCTGGTGAAGCACTCCGCCGCCGACTCCGACGTGCTGTGGGCCGCCCGCGTCTCCACGGCGGGCGAGCAGTCCCTGGAGGAGCTGCAGAAGGACCCCGAGCGTTCCAAGGGCCTCATCAACTACCTGATGCGCGACCGCCACGGCAGCCCCTTCGAGCACAACTCCATGACCTTCTTCATCAGCGCCCCGATCTTCGTGTTCCGCGAGTTCATGCGCCACCGGGTGGGCTGGTCCTACAACGAGGAGTCCGGCCGCTACAGGGAGCTCCAGCCGGTCTTCTACGTCCCCGACGCCGAGCGCAAGCTCGTCCAGGAGGGCCGTCCGGGCAAGTACGTCTTCGTCGAGGGCACCGAGGCGCAGCAGGAGCTGACCGGCCGGGTCATGGAGGACTCGTACCGCCAGGCCTACGAGGCGTACCAGGAGATGCTCGCGGCCGGCGTGGCCCGCGAGGTGGCCCGCGCGGTCCTGCCGGTGGGCCTGTTCTCCTCGATGTACGCCACGTGCAACGCGCGCTCGCTCATGCACTTCCTCGGGCTGCGCACCCAGCACGAGCTGGCGGCGGTGCCGTCCTTCCCGCAGCGGGAGATCGAGATGGTCGGCGAGAAGATGGAGCGGGAGTGGGCCAAGCTCATGCCGCTGACCTACGCCGCCTTCAACGGCAACGGTCGCGTTGCCCCGTAAGGTCCGATGCACGTGCGGCGTACAGATGTGCGGCGATAAGTCCCAAGTGTCCGTATTGCGGCGTTTCGGAAAGTTCATCTAGGCTGATCAAACGGACCCGGCACTGCTTGAACCCCCGAGCAGGCAGTGCCGGGCTCCAACCCAGTGTTGACGTCCCCCGAGGGGACACCGCGAGCGTGGCAGCGAGTAGCGTGTTACCCATGGCTCCGATCTCGACTCCGCAGACCCCCTTCGGGCGGGTCCTCACCGCCATGATCACGCCGTTTACGGCGGATGGCGCACTTGACCTCGACGGCGCGCAGCGGCTCGCCGTCCACCTGGTGGACGCAGGCAACGACGGCCTGATCATCAACGGCACCACCGGTGAGTCGCCCACGACCACCGACGCGGAGAAAAACGACCTCGTACGAGCCGTACTCGAAGCGGTCGGCGACCGCGCCCACGTCGTGGCCGGAATCGGCACCAACGACACCCGGCACACCCTGGAGCTCGCCCGCCAGGCGGAGCGCACCGGCGCCCACGGCCTGCTCGCGGTGACCCCGTACTACAGCAAGCCGCCGCAGGAGGGCCTCTACCGGCACTTCACGGCCATCGCGGACGCCACCGAGCTGCCGGTCATGCTCTACGACATCCCGGGCCGCAGCGGTGTCCCGATCAACACCGAAACCCTGGTCCGGCTGGCCGAGCATCCCCGTATCGTGGCCAACAAGGACGCCAAGGGCGACCTCGGCCGCGCCAGCTGGGCCATCGCCCAGAGCGGCCTGGCCTGGTACTCCGGCGACGACATGCTGAACCTGCCGCTCCTGTCGGTCGGCGCGGTCGGCTTCGTCTCCGTGGTCGGCCACCTGGTCAGCCCCGAGCTGCGTGCCATGCTCGACGCCCACCTGGGCGGCGACGTGCAGAAGGCCACGGAGATCCACCAGAAGCTGCTGCCCGTCTTCACCGGCATGTTCCGCACCCAGGGCGTGATGACCACCAAGGGCGCGCTGAACCTCCAGGGCCTGCCCGCGGGCCCGCTGCGCCTCCCGCTCGTCGGCCTCACCGACGAAGAGACCGCGCAGCTCAAGATCGATCTTGCCGCCGGCGGGGTACAGCTCTGACAACAGACTTCACAACTGAATAACCAAGATCAAAAAAAGACAAGAGCAAGTGCACGAATGACATGCGCGCCGCGTGCCTCCAGGGGCACGTGGCGCGCGTGGTGAAGGAGAAACTTTTGAGCCATCCGCACCCCGAACTGGGCCCGCCGCCGAAGCTCCCCAAGGGCGGCCTGCGGGTCACCCCGCTGGGCGGTCTCGGCGAGATCGGCCGCAACATGACCGTCTTCGAGTTCGACGGTCGTCTGCTGATCGTCGACTGCGGCGTCCTCTTCCCCGAGGAGGAGCAGCCGGGCATCGACCTGATCCTGCCGGACTTCTCGTCGATCCGGGACCGTCTCGACGACATCGAGGGCATCGTCCTCACCCACGGTCACGAGGACCACATCGGCGCCGTCCCGTACCTCCTCCGGGAGAAGCCGGACATCCCGCTGATCGGCTCCAAGCTGACGCTGGCGCTCATCGAGGCCAAGCTCCAGGAGCACCGCATCCGCCCCTACACCCTTGAGGTGAAGGAGGGCGAGCGCGAGAACCTGGGCCCCTTCGACTGCGAGTTCATCGCCGTCAACCACTCCATCCCGGACGCCCTGGCCGTGGCCATCCGTACCGGCGCCGGCATGGTCGTGTGCACCGGTGACTTCAAGATGGACCAGCTGCCGCTGGACAACCGCCTCACCGACCTGCACGCCTTCGCGCGTCTGAGCGAAGAGGGCATCGACCTCCTCCTCTCGGACTCGACGAACGCCGAGGTCCCGGGCTTCGTCCCGCCGGAGCGCGACATCTCCAACGCCATCCGCGGCGTCTTCGCGGGTGCCCAGAAGCGGATCATCGTGGCGTCCTTCGCCAGCCACGTGCACCGCATCCAGCAGATCCTCGACGCCGCCCACGAGTACGGCCGCCGCGTCGCCTTCGTCGGCCGCTCGATGGTCCGGAACATGGGCATCGCCCGTGACCTGGGCTACCTGCGCGTCCCGGCCGGCCTGATCGTCGACGTCAAGACCCTCGACGACCTGCCGGACGACGAGGTCGTGCTGGTCTGCACGGGTTCCCAGGGCGAGCCGATGGCGGCCCTGTCCCGCATGGCCAACCGCGACCACCAGATCCGGATCGTCCCCGGCGACACGGTCATCCTGGCGTCGTCCCTCATCCCCGGCAACGAGAACGCGGTCTACCGCGTGATCAACGGCCTCACCCGCTGGGGCGCCAACGTCGTGCACAAGGGCAACGCCAAGGTGCACGTCTCCGGCCACGCCTCCGCGGGCGAGCTGCTGTACTTCTACAACATCTGCAAGCCGCGGAACCTGATGCCGGTCCACGGCGAATGGCGCCACCTGCGCGCCAACGCCGAGCTCGGTGCCATGACGGGCGTCCCGAAGGACCGCATCGTCATCGCCGAGGACGGCGTGGTCGTCGACCTGATCGACGGCAAGGCCCGGATCTCCGGCAAGGTCCAGGCCGGCTACGTGTACGTGGACGGCCTCTCGGTCGGCGACGTCACCGAGGCCTCCCTCAAGGACCGCCGCATCCTCGGCGACGAAGGCATCATCTCGGTCTTCGTCGTGGTGGACAGCACCACCGGCAAGGTCGTCAGCGGTCCGAACATCCAGGCCCGCGGCTCCGGCATCGAAGACTCCGCCTTCGCCGCGATCCTCCCGAAGATCGAGGAGGCGATCGCCCGCGCAGGCGCGGACGGTGTCGCCGAACCGCACCAGATCCAGCAGCTCATCCGCCGCACGATGGGCAAGTGGGTCTCGGACGGCTACCGCCGCCGCCCGATGATCCTCCCGGTCGTCGTAGAGGTCTGACCTCCGCGTTCGTAGCGACCTCACTGGAGCGGGGCAACCGGATTTGCGTCCGGGGGCCCCGCTCCAGTACGTTTACGTCTCCACCTCGCAAGGACCCGGGTACACACGTGTGCCCGTTGCCCCGTGCGAGCGGGTGGGAATCAGAACCAGGGAGACCTGATAAAGTCTGATCCACCCGAAAGGGAAAGGCCCTCCGAAGGCCATCGGAATTCCAATCCAGCCGGTAACGGCCAGGAAAAAGAATCTGATAGAGTCGGAATCGCCGGAAAGGGAAAACGCGAAAGCGAAGAACCTGGAAAGCGAAGCGCGAAAGACTCTGATAGAGTCGGAAACGCAAGAACAGAACGAAAGCCCGGAGGAAAGCCCGCGAGGGTGAGTACAAAGGAAGCGTCCGTTCCTTGAGAACTCAA
>NZ_JBEXKC010000083.1:0-29277 GCF_040609475.1 Streptomyces sp. NPDC004667
TGGGGCATGGAGGCCGTCCACGAGGACGTGCCGCGCGGCAAGAAGGTCGACCTCGGCACCGTGGGCACCACCGAGGAGATCCTCACCGGTCCCTCTGTCTACTTACAGCGTGCCGTCAGAGATATGTTCGGCCGCGTCGTGCGCGACCTCGTTGGCGATGCGCACGCCATGCCTCTCGCCAGCGGCCAGGAGGGCTTCCCTCACCTCCGGTGCCGGTCTGCCGGCATGCGTTGTGCGGATCTCGGCCAAGGCCCTCTCGTACCGTGCCACGTGTTCCTGAACCCGGGGCATGGCCTTCTCGTAGTCGGAAGCGTCAGCCACACGGACAACCTACCTCAGCCAGCTGGTGCTTCATTCTCTCTCTCGGATTGACTCTGGAACCGATGGACTGCACCACTGGCTCGCTGCGTCGCCGATCGGTGAAGCTGCGGAGTCTTTGATGAACCCAGAGAGGGGCCGCAGGGTTCGGCTTCTCCTGCTCTCGTCCCGGGCTATAGGGATGGCTCCAACGGCCAGCGTGGAGGCTGGAGTTCGCGCAGACCGTAGTCAGGGGGCAGCCATCCCTTCTTCCTCCTGTCGATAGTCTTCTGAGTGTGCGGAGGTGGGTACGGGCAGCCGTACATCCGCTCAGGTTCAGCCGCGTCCCAGGGCTGTCGGTAGTGGACAGTGCACACAGGCCAGACCGTCTCCTGATGCGGTTTCGGTACCGCTGTCGCGCCTTTGCGGCGGCGGGGTTTGTGGCGTGGTGGCTGGGGCGGGCGCAGCTTGCAGCTCTCGGCGAAGGTGGCCAGCGGCGGTAGGCCGGTGCTTTCCAGCGGATCGGTGAAGAGCGGGCCGTTGGTGCCCGTCTTGAGCCTCCAGACAAGGGCTGCGGCCCGCAGCAGGGGGCGGGCCCACGTGGGGACGGGGTGGGTCATGCAGCTCCGGCGGAGGCCATGGTCGTGAAGCGTGACGGTCGAGCCGTCCAGGGCCACGTCGTGGACGTGGACCGTATCGAGCTGGGTGGTGCAGGCCGCGGTGAACACCGCCGTGGCGAGCTGGGCAGCCAGGTGCGGATGCGCGGTAGCCCGGTGAAGCCGCCAGGCGACCTCCGCCTCTGTGAGGGGAGGCATCACCGGCGGGAAGAAGTCCTGCTCGGCCGCCATGGGCGCGGCGCACTGGCAGGGGCTGGCCGGCTCATCGTCGGCGATTAGGGTGGTCAGGGCCGGCAGTCCGATCCAGCGGTTCGCCAGCGGGCGCAGCGGCCCAGGCACCTGCCGGCCCGGGGTGGCTGGCTCGGGCGCGGGTAGCAGCGCGGTGAGGTGGGTGATGGGGGTGGCGAGGATCCAGGCGGCGGCGATCGACCAGGCCGGGGCAGTATCGAGCTGGCGGTAGCCGTCCAGGGGGACGGGCTTGCCCAGGGCGGCGAGGATGTCGTAGGGGTCCAGGACCACGGTGACCGGTGGCGGGTTCGGGCAGTGGAGCATCAGGCCGCCAGGCGGTGGCTCAGCTTGCTGTAGGCCCAGCGCAGCAGTTCCTCGTCCACGCTTTGGCGTCCGGACTCCTTCATGCCGACGGTGAGGTGGTGAGTGATCTTCGCCCAGGCCCGGAAGTTCCCGTGGGCCGCTTCCTGGTCGCACAAGGCGATCAGATCCGGGTCGGAGTCGGCCCAGATGGGGTGGAAGGCCGGGACGACGGCCAGGACCTCGTCCAGCGGCATCCGGTCGATCTCCTGCCATGCATACACCCTGGACTCCAGCATTGGCTCGCTCTGCAGCATCTCGAAGCAGCCGTTGCCGCCAGTGAAGACGATCGTGAGATCAGAGTCGGCGTCATCCCAGAGGTAGCGCAAATATTCGAAGCACATCTTGGACAGCCACTGGGCCTCATCGCAGACTAGGACGTGCGCTTCCTCCAGCGCGCCGCGCAGCATGCGGTCGAACTCGATCGCATGAGAGGGCGAACGGCCCTGCAGGCCCAGGGCGTGGAACAGTTCATGGCGCAGGTCCCGTCTGGAGGGGCGTGCACGGAACTGGATCCGGCGGGTGAGCTTCGGCGCGAGCTCGCGCAGCGAGGCGTTGACCTCGCCTTCGCCTCGATCGCGGCCCTGATGTTCTCCCTGGCCGTGAGCAGCGCACGGGTAGAGACCACCTGGGCGCCCGGCAGGCGCATGAAGTGGTTCTCCCGCTCCCGGGGCAGGCGCCCCCTACGTTCAGCGGTAGCCATCTGGCGTCACTCCTTGCTGCCCGAACCGGGCTCGGTGTCCGTCGTATCGGCCGGTGCAGCGGTGCCGAGGCTGTGCTTCGGGGTGGAGGAGGATGTGGCGGGGCGTGGACGGGGCCGTGCCCAGCCCGCGGGCGGCTCTCGCGGCGGGATCAGGTCCGGCAAGGCTCTGGCCGCCAGATCCACCGCCTGAGCCCGGACGATCTCGGCCTCCGCCTCACTCGCGGTCTCCGTACGCCGCCGGCCCGGCACTGCTGCGGTCGTGGTGGCGGTGTAGCGGGTACGGCGCAGCTTCTCGGCCGCCTTCAGGTCCGCCTTCAGCGCTCTGGCCCTGCTCTCACGGACCCGGGACAGGGCCCGGCGCTGAGCCGGCGTCGCGGCCTCGGCGAGATAGGCACTGCCCAGATGCCGACCCCAGCCCTCGGTAGAGAACACCTCGATCCGCCCGTCGAAGTGCGGCAGGTACCGCAGCCGTACCCTCGTGCCGACATGGCCGGCCATCCAGTCCGCGATATCGGCCCGGCGCCGCCAGGAGACCCCGTTCGTGGAGATCTTCCGGATCCGGCCGTCGTCCTCCAGCGCGAAGAACGCCAACCGCTCCTCCGGGACATCCTCGACAGGTGTTGGGTCCGCCTCCCAGGCCTGCGCGGGCGTGCGGCCGCCGGTGAGGCCGGCCGGGCGGTGCTCGGTGTTCCACCAGGCCACCCAGTCCAGCAGCACCTTCACGAAGTCCGGGTACGGCAGCAGGTCCCCCACCGGATCGGGCCGGTACGCCTGTGCGGGCCGGGCGCGGCGGGTGTACCCGGGGAGGGAGACGAGCAGCATCTCCTCCACCGCGCCGTTGAGGGCCTCGATGGTGCCCTTGCGGTAGGGCTTGCAGGCCGGGAGATCATCGACTGGGACAGCGAAGGCGCCCAGAGCCCGCGACACCGCCTTCGACGGGAAATCCTTGCCCCGGTCCACCCGCACCCGGCCCGGCAGGCCCCCGAACGGCCCGTACGGATCCTCGCGGCTGATCCCCGCCCGCAAGGCGGCCAGGACCGCGTCCCGGGCCGGCTGATGCGGGGTGACCGCTACCCCCACAACCACCTTCGACGCCACATCGATGAACCACGTCACCCACGGACACACCGCCACCCCGTCCAGGGTGACCCGGACCGGGATCCGCTTATGGTCGCCCTCCCAGCACGCGTTCCGATGCGTCGGTAGCCGCTTGCCGTACACATCAAACCGGCGCCGCGCCGCCTCACCACCACGCAACCCCGCCCGCTCCCCCACCGACAAATCCCGCACCACCGCCCGGTGGAACACCGACAACGACGGCACCGGGCTCGACGACGGATCCCGCGCGGTACGGGCCACCAGCTCGCGATGCACCGCAGAGACGTTCCCGCCCCACAACGCCAACAGACCCCGCATCTCGTCGGTCACCGTGAAGCGCGAACGCGCCTTCCGGCCGGTCCGCCCTTCAGAACGAGCGGCCGCCAGCCAGCTCCACACCGTCCGTTCCGACACCTGTAGAGCTCTCGCCACCAAGCGAACGTGCGCACTCGTCAACTCATCGCGCGCGTCCAGAACCAGCAGGCGTGAGACCGCTCCCTCACGCCCCAACCCAGCCGACACATCCGACCCTGCTGAACAGGATCCAAGGCCTTCCTCCACCGACCTCACCCCCGAACCGCACGCTTATTACAGGGGGACGCTGTCCAGCAACCCGAAGGTCACACGGACACACCGCATGAAACACCCAAACGGGGTACTGGGTCACACGAAAAACGTAAGGACCCGCGTTCCTAGGTCTCAGCTCAAGCAAGCTGTCTACCCACACAACTGACATCAGTTGCCCGCCGCTGGGAAGCGGGTGAGGGGAGCAATCGACAAGTAAGCGCGCCTGGGCTCAACCGGGCGATTGTCAGTGCCGGGAGGGAGGATAAGGGGTGTGGAAGGAGGTCTCGTGTCCCAGTCGGATCCTGCTCAAAACGATGTTTCTCCTGCGCCCAGCGGATGCAGATGGTGCGGCATAGAAGCCTCTGTGCATGCCCGGCAATGGGTGGAAGAAGTGGGGTGGCACGCCTGGACAGCGCCCACCCTCGCCCAACGCAAGGAACGCATGATCAAACGACGGCAGAGTCGCCGACCGGCAAGCCAGTAGCCAGTGCTTGAACCTCAGCAAAGAACTGTCGCAGCTGTTCGGGTACCTCATGGGCAGCCCGCAGGTTTGTCGCCAGCCCGAAGACCATATCCGGCTTACCGTTAGGGCTCGTCTCCCCAGCCTGTTCCTTAATCATCCTGAGAATGTCTGAGCTGAACTTCCCTCCTCGGTGCTCAGCGAAGTCTGACGCCTCCCAGACCAGAGGAGCGGCACGGGGCCAGCGTGCATTGGCAGCGGCAGCCCACTGCTCGTCGCTGAACAGCTCTTCCAACTCGTTGTACCCAGCCGCCTCGCCCACATAGGAGACCTGAGTGTGCAGATCGAGGCCTGCTCGGCGGATTCGGTCGGGCTTGAAGAGCTTGTTGTCGCGGCTGTCGGCATCGACCATCAGCATCACGGTTCGCTGGTGCTTGACCAGGTAACTGGCCAGGTGCAGAGCGCCCTCGTTGTTCTCGCATCCCCAGAGAGCGACACCGGCTGCTTGGAGAGACAGACCCTGCGACAAGCGGAAGAGTAGGGGGACGCTCTGGCGCTCGGTGTCCCCCTCTACTGCCAAAAAGCAGCGTTCGTGGAGCAGCACTGAGTTTCGCAGACCGAGGGCGGAGGCGATCTGGCCGAGGTGGAAGTCGATGCCGTCGTGTGAGTCGACGACGAGACGTTCGACGACTGTGCGGCCATCGTTGCCGAGCCTGAGATGGACGACATCGGCGATGTCGACGCCGTCGATGAGGTTCATGGAGTGTGTCGCGACGAGCACGCTGACGTGCGACTGCGCGCACTGCTTGCGAATGATGTCCATCACGGTGCGCTGATGGCGGTAGTCGAGGTGCGTATCAGGCTCGTCATAGACGACGATCGTCTGGGTAGGTTCTTCGGCGTCTTGTTCCGAGGCTGCGGCCAGTTCGGTCTTCTCCAGCAGGTTGCTCGTCCACTCCCACACTGCGAGGGCGATACGACGTGTGCTGCCCTGTCCGGAGCGCGCGAGGTCCACTAGCTCCCCGTCGGCCCGCGAGACGTGCAAAGGGGCTCCCTTGAAACCACCCCTGAAGGAGACCTCCGGCTTGACCTCAACGCCGACGAACTCGGCGCAGTGTGCGCGGATGTGCCGACACAGGGAGTCGGCCTCCTTCTCCAGCCGCTGAGTGATCTCTGCTTCAATCTCCTTCACCCGACCCTGGACAGTCTCATCCTGCAAGTGAAGCTCGTAGCAGCTGCTCAGCGCCGTTCGGACGGCGTCGTCGGGACTCTCGTCCTTGCCTCCGAATGCAAGCAGCCTAGGCAGCCGCTCTACCAGCTTCTTGGGAAGCGGCTGCCACATCTCAGACTGCGGCGATGTCGCCGCATGCGCTGCCAAAGAGGCAAGGAGGTCGTCCTTCAGGTTGCCCCCGGCTACGAGGCCGAACTCCTCGACCAGAGCCGCGAGTGCCGGTCGGAGCAACCTGCTGAGATCACGCAGGCGCGGGTCCTCAGGCTGCGTTCCCAGGTACTCCAAGGACACAGCTTCGCCCGCTCGGGCTCGACGCCGGATCCGGATCACTGCCGGCAGGTCGCCCTCACAGCGCTCGGCCAGGTTCAGAGCGAAGGTTCCCTCCACCCGGGTTTCCGCGCACCGGCCCGACTCCGAACCGCTCCCGACCTGGTACGTACGATCTTCGTCAACCAAGCGGTAAGTGCCCAGGAGGAAACCGAGCGCTGCCAGCACACCGCTCTTACCACCGTCGTTGTGACCTGCAAGGATCGTCGGTGAACTGACAGGGATGTCCTCAACACGGGACAGTGAACGGAATCCGTAGACGGAGAAGCTGTTGAGGTGCACGAAGAGCTGCTCCGTATCCCCGCCCGGACCCCACCAGACGGTTGTGCCTTATGAGTTCGTGCAAGCTGCGCCACTGGGCAGTCATGCAGACCACTAATACTAGAGTGCTCCAGCGCGGCGCCTGAGGTGCTTTCAGCCAGTTCCCATGCTCCTGGACTTCGTCTCGTCTGGGCAGCCTAAGGACCGGTCCGACTCCCCTGATTGCCGGATCGGCGAGCAGGGCAGCTCTTCCAGCACCACGAGGGGGGCTGATGACACCGAAAAAGTCGTTGGCGGCGCAGCTGATGCAGGCGTACCGCGATGCGCAGAAGGCCAAGGCTGCAGCTGCCAGGCAAGCAGAAGCTGAACGAGTCCGGCAGGCTCGCGTCGCGGAACGGGAAGCGGCACAGCGGGCCAAGGAGGAGGCACAGCGGGAGCGGGAGCAGACGCAGGCCTGGCTGCGGGCCAAGAAGCAGAACGAGCGGGCTCGTGCCGAGGAGGCGCGCAAGGCCGATCAGATCGTCCGGGATCTGGAGAAGCGTGAGGCGGCCCGGGTGAGGGCTGCCGAGCAGAAGAAGAAGGCCGCGGCTCGTGAAAAGACCGAGGCGGATCGACGCGCCAGGCAGCAGGTGAGCGAGGATCTACGCCGCGAGGCTGCGGCGAGGACAGCCGACGTCGAAAAGCAGGTCCAGCGCGTGGAATCCGTGCTCACCACCAGGACTACGGGACTGCACGCTCACCGCCTGCCAGTGGAGGACGCCCTGGTCAGCCGCGGCCCGGACGCTATGACCGACCGTGTCGAAGCCGCGCTCGTCCAGATCGTCTACCCGCCAGGGCTTCGCGGTGTGTGGCGCACCGCGTTCGCGCCGGAATCACGAGAGCTGGTGCTGGAGGTCGAGTTCCCCGGTCAGGCGGTCGTGCCAGCGGTCACGCAGTACCGCTACAAGGCATCGACCCCGCCGGCGGTCGTGCCACAGCCGCGGAAGGAAGCTGACGCCAAGGCCATGTACAGGGACCTCGTAGCCAGACTCGCCCTACGCGCCATTGACGAGACCCTCGCCGTGACGCCACCTGCCCTTGTCGATGTCGTGGCATTCAACGGACACGTCAACGCCAAGGACCGCGCCACCGGAAAGGCCGTCCGCCCTTGCCTGATCAGCCTGCGTGCCAGTAGGAAGACCTTCGAAGAGCTCGTCCTCGACGAACCAGAACTCGATCCCGTCCAGAGCCTGCGCTACCTCAACGCCGTCGTCTCCCAGCACCCGTACGACCTCGAGCCCGTCCGCCCGGTGGTCACCTTCGACCTCACCAGATACAAGCTGGCACCCGAACAGGACGTGATCGCCGGCCTCGACAGCCGCCCCGACCTCGTAGCACTCGACCCGATTGAGTTCGAACACCTCATCCGCCGGCTGTTCGAGGCGATCGGGCTCAAATCCTGGGTCACCCAAGCCTCACGTGACGACGGAATCGATGCCGTTGCCCTCAACGAGGAACCCCTCATCGGCGGACTCTGCATCATCCAGGCCAAACGCACCAAAAACGCCGTTCCTGCCGAAGCTGTCCGCGCCCTCGCCGGCGTCATGCACGACAAAGCAGCAGCCAAGGGCATCGTCGTCACCACCGCCTGGTTCGGCAAAGCCAGCCACGACTTCGCCCACCGCACCGGCCGCATGGAACTCATCGACGGCCGACACCTCAAAGCGCTCCTCCTCGAACACCTCGGCATCGACGCTCTCATCGGTCTCCCCAAACTCCCACCCGGCTGGGAAACACGAGACCTCACCTAACCCCGCCCCGCCCCGCCCCCCCAACACCAGCCACTGGTAGGCCACCCGAGGCCCCACAAACCACCACCCACCAGGCAGCACACTCACATCGGCTGCCTACAAGCTCGGCGCCGACCTCACCCTCGCTTCGGCATCACTCTTCAGCAGCGAATCGGCATTACGCCTTCAGCAAGCCCGCACCCCCCACAGCAAACCCACAGGTCACACGACGCAACATCCACTGAAAACGAAACGCCGAAGCACTGAACAACCACCGCCGATTAGCACGCGGGGAGCAGATCCCGCACAGGTATACGTATCCGGCGAGCAGGGGGTCATCCCCGCATACGCAGGGAGCAGGCCGCTACCGCCGCGATCCTGGTCCTGGTCGCGGGGTCATCCCCGCGGGCGCGGGGAGCAGGAGCAAATGCGGTCACCGTGCCGGTAGGACTTGGGGTCATCCCCGCGGGCGCGGGGAGCAGGGGCAGACCCAGCGGCTGGTGCTGTCCGGTCTGGGGGCATCCCCGCGGGCGCGGGGAGCAGGCTTCCTGGCCTGGGAGTCTACGGCCCAGCAGGACCTCGCCCAGGCACTTCCACCGAAACAGAGAAGGAGCCCAGATCGCATCAAATGCCAAACCTAGTCGGCTGGAGCAGCACGGCGGGCGGGAGCAGCCCGCAGTGTTGTCCCGGTGGCGGGGGTGAGGGCCGCCCCGGCTGGGGCGGCCCTCCAGGTGGTGCTGGGTCAGATGCCGTGCTTGATGAGCGACATCACTTGGAGTACGAGGAACAGGATCGTGGAGAACATGCTGAGAGCCCCCTCGAAGCTGAGGCGGGCCCAGAACTCCTTCCAGGCGACGTTGAAGTTCCGCCTCTGGCCGTCGGTGTCGGCCAGCTCGGTGTGCCTGGCCTGGCCGATCTTGATCCGGGTGGCGGTGCGGTGCCACTCGTTGATGCGGACGAGCCCCACGTTGCAGCCCAGCAGGAAGCCGTGGAGGGGCTCGGTCTCGGGGATCTCGCTGCCGTGGAGCACGGTGAGGACGTCTCCGCGGCTGAGGATGATCCCCTTGTTGCGGGCGTTGGCCCTGATCTCGACGGAGGTGAGCGCCTGTGTCTCCATCAGGTCCCGCAGGAGTTCGCGGAAGTCGTAGGCGGTCGTGCACAGCGCGAGCGCGGTGCTGACCGTCATGGCCTCCGAGGGGCTCCAGGCGGTGGTCTGCTGCCGGCGCTCGACCTCCTCGCGGACGAGCTCGGCGACGCTCGACCGGCGCTGGCGGGGAACGCCGCCGGCCTGGCGGCGCACGGTGGCCTCCGAGTCGGTGGCGACCGCCTCAACGCGGCGGAGTTCGCCTTCCTCGGCGGCCAGCCAGCGCTGCTTCCAGACCGGCTCGTCCGCCTCGGGGTCGCAGCCGCTGATGAAAGCCCAGGCCACGTCCCAGGTGGGCAGCTTCTTGCCGGACACCGCGCCCGACAGGGCCGCGGTGGAGTAGTGCACGCGCTCGTTCAGGGCGGAGAAGGTCAGTCCCGCGCCGTCCTTGAGGTCGCGCATGGCGCTGGCGAGCTCCCGCAGCTCGGGAGACGCGTCGGGGCTGATGGGGCTGGGCTGGCGCGGCATCAGCGGCCTCCCGTCCGCCCGGTGATGCGGCGGCGGACCCGCCGGGGCGGCCAGAACGCGGCGACCGTGGCCGCGACGTTCAGGCCGAGGCCGACCGACTCCGCCGGTGACAGGCCGGCGAAGCCGCAGATCAGGCCCGCGATCGCGCCCGCCACGAGGTAGAGGGCGAGCCGGGCAGCGGAGGCGTGACGCTGGATGAACCGGGTGAAGCCTTCCCAGAAGCGGCGGATCGCGCTCAGCGGCGCGAAACCCCACAGTCCGGGGACAGGCGTGGGCAGGCAGATGCCGCCGCGAGGATGCGTGTGAGCTTGCATCGGGTCTCGGACCCTTCCTGTTAAGGCAGGGTCCACCACCGTGGAGGCACGCGGTACCGGATTCCATGGCGATGGACCCTGCTGACCTCGGAACGCGGTTCCACCCGGGAGCGCCAACTCCCTCTTGATGCGGAACCGATGACGCTCATTCATCTTGACCCACGTCCCCGCACGCGTACAGAGCGTGATTTTCACTCTTCCGGTCCCTTCATCGAAACCGAAGTGAAGAACCCCCGAAAATGCTCTGACCTGTGAAAACGTGCCAGGATCGGGTTCGTAACAAATCCGTTGCGCCACTACGGTGGATGAACAACCTCCGGAGAGAGCACGATGGGGACCCAAGCGGCCCTGCGGCCGTCTCGGCGCCCGTCCTGACCTCGGACACGCTGACACCCGGGTGGCCTGCGCCAACAGGACACCCACTGGCTCGGCCTCCCCGCCCGCACGCCCCCGGCACGCGGGACACACGCACCTCTGGGCGTGTGAGCGGGGAGGCCGAACCCATTTCCGGCGGACGCACGGCTCCCGCACAGCCAACGCCGGGACATCACCTGCGGGTTCCCTGAACCCGGCGCTGAACCAGCGCCTGCTGCCGCGGCGGCCGGCCGGCACAAGCCGAACCACAAAGGACGACCCCCGCCACCCGGCGCTCCCGCCACCCTGCCCTGTCCCGGCAGCCCGGCCGTCCCGTCGCGGTCCGACGGGCGCTGTCACGCCTCACGCACCCCAGGGCTGTGCCTTGTCGGCGCATGCCAGCGCCGATGAGCTGGGGAGTTCTGCCCTCCGTCAGATGCCCACTTCGATGTAGTCGATGTCGGTGAGCTCCGCCAGCAGCCCCTGGGCTCGGGTGCCGCCGTCCTTGAAGTACGTCTCCTGCAGGTTCTTGGCGGCGAGCGTCTGGAGCTCTCTCTCGGTGGCTCCGGCGTCCTGGGCGGCCAGCAGCCGGCCCGCGAACTCCGGCGGGAGGTGCTGGGTGATCCGCCGCATCCGCCCGTCATCGCTCGTGCCGGGAGCTGCGGTGAACCCGAACCGGGCCCGGGTCACGATCAACAGGCCGGTCTGCTTCGTGGCCTTCTCCCGGGCGCGCTTGCGTACCAGGGGCTGCCAGCGGCTCCGTACCTCGGCCTCTGTCCGGCTCGCGAGGTCGGCTTTGGGGCGCTTGATCTGGTCCTTCACGTACCGCTCGACGGTGCGCTGCGAGATGTTCAGCAGGGCGGCCACGGCCTTGGTGGAGCCCTTGTGCTGCTTGACGAGGTACCGCATCTGCGTGCCCGCGTTCTTCGGGATCGGGCGGGTGCTGTGTGCCTGCGCGGCCCGTTCCAGGCTGTCTCCGACGATGCCCATCAGTCCCCGCTCCTTTCTGTCCCACATGTGGGGGCGGTTTCGCGGCCGGGTGTGGCGGGTGGTCGTCCGGTGCGGCAACCTCTGTCGCTGCGGGAGATCGTGTCGGGGCAGAGGGAAGCCGACCTCGATGTGGTCGAGGTCGGCCTGGTGTTCCTCTAGTTGCGCGGTGGGGCGCCCAGGCGTACGACCTGGGGTTCGTGGGTGCTCTTGCGGTTGCCGGTCTGCGGGTCGATGCGGAAGATGCCGCCGGCTCCTCTGATGACGTTGGTGGAGTCGAAGAGGTAGAGCTGGGCTGCTACGGCATGCACGCTGGGCGGGGTCTGGGGTGTGTCGATGGCCTTGCGGATCGCGAGGCTCGCGGTGAGAACGGCATCGTGTGCCATGACGGCCCATCCGCTGGCCAGGTGGGTCTTGTCGAACTGCTGACCGTGGTGTTCGCGGACGAACTCGTCGGCGAAGTCCTGGAAGAGGCCGCGGTCGGGGTTGGTGCTGTCGGCGAGCTGGGCCGGGTCGGCGAGGGGCACGTAGAGGACGGAGATGGGGGCCTCGGGGTCTTTCAGGGCGTCCAGGCTGCGGTCCAGGGTGGCCGCGTCGGAACCGGTGACCACGGTGATCGGGGTGGTGTGGCACGGCCGCTGGCGCAGGTCTTCGAGGAAGTCGCCCAGGTGGTTCGCGCGGCCGGCGTAGAACACCAGGTCGGGCTCGACCTTGCCGCAGAGGTTGTTGCTGATGGTGCTCAGGCCGGTCCGTACGGCGTCGTCCCTGGCGTCGAACCTGAAGAAGATGCTTCCTGCCTGCAGGTAGGGCAGGAGTCCGGTTGCCGGGTTCCGGATGGCCGCTTCCTGGGACTGCGTGTAGAAGTCGGTCGTTCCGTTCGGGGTGTTCGGCGCGCTGACGAGGGCCGCGGTCTTCAGCTCGGGGTGCTTGCGGATCTCCTGGGCGAGCGCCTGCAGCTGTGCGCTGGTGTTGGGGGCGATCCGTACCAGCCCGTCGATGGCGCCGCCGCCGTCGATGCCGCCGGTGGTGTCGAAGCCGTCCGCGGTGATGAGGTCGCCGACCATCGGGATGGACGCCTTGGACAGGGACCGTGCGGCGTCGATCGACTCCTTCTGGCTCAGGCCCATCCCGGTCACCGCGACGAGCCGGTCGCTCTTGCCGGTCATCTTCTTGAGCTGGTCGACGACGGTGGACCAGCTCGTCTCGTCGCTGCCCATGTTGGCCAGCACCAGCCGGATCTTGGGGTAGGTGTTGCCCTGGTTCGCCTCGTGCTGGGCGATCATGGCTCCTTCGACCTGATGGACGGCGCGGTCGCCCGTCAGGCTCTTGTCGCCCTTGGTCAGCGGCCCCATCAGCGCCACCGTGACGTAGCCGCCGGACTTGACCGCGGCCTGGTTCTCGGCGTCGATCGCGGCCAGGGCCGGTTCGAGACCCTTGCCGAACACCTGGTGGCCGTCGCTGCCATCAGTGATCCCGGCGCACCAGGCCGGCGTGGTGGTCAGCGCGGCACTGTCGGTCTCGCAGTGGGACTTGCGCCATTCCGTCTTGGCCCGCGCCGCAGCCTCCTTCTGCGACTGGTCGTGCCACCACAGGCCGCCGGCGACCATGGCGCCTGCCACGACCGCCGCGCCCAGCCCGATCAGCCAGCCCCGACGCCCCGGTCCGAAGAACCGGGCCGGGTGCCCGGTGGCCGAGCCGTCCGAAGAGTCCTGCCCGGAGGGTCCCGCGGCACCGGGGTCCCCGGTCTGGGCCGTCGAAGAACCCTCCTGCGAGGCCTCCGTGGCGCCGGGACCGGCCGTCGGGACCGCCGCAGTGCCCTGACCGGAGGCCCCCGTGGCCCCGGACTCCGTGGCCGGGACCGCCGCAGGACCCTGTTCGGAGGGCCTCACGACCCCGAGATCGACCGTCGCCACCATGGGAGAGGGCGGCGGCGAGGGCACGGCGTCCTCCGGCTGCCGCAGGGGGGCCCGGCCGTCGTCCAGGGCCTGCCACACCTCTGTCCAGAGGGTCCGGTCCTCTTCCTTCACCCCGCAGACCCTGAGGAGCTGCTGCACGAACACCAGCTTCGGGAGCTTGTCCCGGTTCAGGGTCGCGGCCACGGTGGCCTTCGGCAGCGGCAGGCCTCCCAGCATCGCGGCCTTGGCGGCGACCTGGTCGCCCGTCAGTCCCGTGGACCGCAGGACACTGGTCAGTTGCCCGCGGAAGTCCTTCTGAGTCATGACCGCGTACAGCTTCTCCTGCCAGACGGCACCGCCGCCGGGCCCCGTCAGGCCCGTCACGCCACGCCTCCGGGCAGTGCGGCGGCGGGCTTCTCGAACCACGAGCTGATCTGGGCCGCCGTGCCCGCCGCGACCGTCACGAGCCCGAACGCGTCGAGCATCGAGTGGCCGGACTTCAAGAGCACGGCAACCACCACCACGACCACCACGAACACCAGCACCCGCAGGCCGCCCGACAGCGCACCCGTCCCGCAGGACGGGGCGTCGGGAGCCGGCCGGGAACTGTGACGCCTCAACGATCGACGAACTTGCATGGATGCCTCCTGGGCAGCGGACGTACGGACCAAGCCCGAAGGCGCTTACCGGGCGCCGAGTACGGGCTGTGATGGGAAGTAAGCCTGCTGTGGTCGACGGACGTAGGGCAACCCTTGATCCAGCACGGAACACAACCGCCCCGATCCGCTCAGGACGCGCCCCCGTTCCACGCCCGCCCGCCGGCGCTCCCGGCCCGGAACACGACCGGCACAGGCCCCGCCGCGAGGGGCGGCCCGCCGTTCCGAACCGCCCGCCACGCCACGCACGTTGTGGGCGCTGACCTGGGCATCAACCGTTCGGAACGCGCCGGAACCACTATTCGATCTTGACTATCGCCCCCGAGCCGTGGTGAAACTGGACGGAAGCAGCCGCCCCCTGGCCGGCTGCGGCCGTGACCTCCTCGTCAAGTCCTCCTGGGCACGACGCGGACAGCACACGGACCATCAGAGGGCCCCTGTTACCGGCAGGGGCCCTCTTCCGTACACGCTCCGCGACCGCCGCCGACATTCCGAACGAGCCCCGCGGATCCCGGCGATCGTACCGACCGGCACATGCCCCGGGCAGTTGAAGGAACAAACACACCATCAGGCCAGTCCCGGCAGCAGGACACCGGCGAGGCACCCGCCCAAGCGGCTTCCGCCCGGCCGGGGTTTTCGTCAATGACCCCGGGCCCGCCAACGCCAAGCTCACAGCCTGCAGGTCGCCCTCCGAGACGGGGTCGTCAGGTGCAGCAAAAGAATCGGGACGCCCACGGCACCGGGGATGGGAAGGACGTGAGCGGTGTCGTCCTCCGCGGACGGCGGCGAGCCACGACGAGACCGAGCCGCGCCCGTCAACGCCGGCCGACGGGGGTGCTGGGGCCCAGCGAAGGCCCCAGCACCTATGCACCGGATCACAGTTCTGGCCCTCCGCCCCATGCCGGCAGACGCCACGGAAGACACCTGAGCACAGCGAACGGCGGCTACCTCCTCTCGCAACGAGGGGGTAGCCGCCGTTCAGCAGCTGATGTTCGCAGAGCTTCTTCTAGTGAGAGCTCAAAGTCATGACTTTGACCTTAGAACGCCGCCTTTCCAAGGTTTCCAGAAATGCCAGAAGTCAAAATCGCCTTCCCCCGTCAACAACCTGATCTGGACTCTCCAAGAATCTCTCGACCTCTTTCATAAGCCGATCAATTTCACTCTCCCGTAGCGTGCGACGAAGACCCCTGAGGCGATTATCGAGGTTTCTCCTCAAGTCACCGACAGGCAGAACAGGCCGAGCGTGCTCAACCTCAAGCGCCTCTTCTTCAAGGATGTCGAGATAGTCCCTCGCATCCTCATCCCCAGCCAATGCCGCCTTCTTCCACCATCGATTCGCGAGTGGCTGATCTCCTAGGAGTTCAAATAGCTCAGCGACACGCCGAAGGTCTTCAGGACACGACGATGAAGACACAGTCAAAGCGTTGAGAGTCTCGATCAGCTCAGTCAGAGCTTTGAACTTTAGAGATTTCCCAGCCGATCCCCCGGCCGGGGGCCGGCCCGAAGGCCGACCCCCCTGCCCAGGGGCTGAGATCTCTCCCAGCCCCCTGTCATCCGCCTGCTTCCAGAGTTCCAGCAAGACCAGACGGACGAGTTCATCCCTCTGTTCCCGATCAATCAAGTTCATGCTGACACCTCCTCGGATGACGTGATCATTTTCTTCTGAAGGGATTTGATGGCGGCCCTGTAGTAACGGTGGACACTATCTACGCCGATGAACAGCTTCTCTGCGACGGATTCGGGATCAATATTCATCAGTACACAGTGAACAATCACTTCCCTCTGCCTCTTCGGCAGTTCGGATACCATCCGAAGGATTTCATCCCCTGCACTGTCGACAATCGACAGTGCAGAGGTTCCGGAGGGTGAATGCCGGTCAGGGATTTCCTCGTTCGGAACGAAGACCACAGGGGGCTTCTTACGGCGGTATTCGCTCACGATGGTGTTCTTGATGATCCTGCGGCCGTAGGCCGGTAGATTATTGGGGACGGAAGAGTCGGGCTGGGAAAGCTTCTGGAATATGCGCTCCATCGCGATTTGGACGAGGTCTTCGGAGAGGTGTCCGTCGCCGCCGGTTTCGTAGAGTGCCGCGTTCAGAAGTCGCGGCCTCAGGTCGGTAAGCAGGCCCTCGATGTCGGGAGGAGCGGTCTGCGGGGGGTTCTCACTCAAGCCACCCTCCGTTCCGACGGCTCCTCCAGCGGCATGAACACCCCGGTACCCGTCGGCGGCGGCTTGAGCAGGAGCCAGTCGAGCCGGCCCTGTTCGTACTGGACCGCGAGTCCCCCGTCGGGGAGGGCCTGGGCGACCGCGATCAGCGACGCCCGCTGCTCGCGCTCCGCGAGACGTTCCTGGTGCGCGGCCACACACAGGTCAACAGCACCGAGCAGCTTGCGCACGGCATACAGAAGCAGGAACAGGAGGGAAGATCCCAACCCGAAGCCTGCGATGTCGGGCCAGTTCACGTGGCCTTGGCTCCCTTCTACGAACGAGTCAGCTGCGAAAGCCCGTGGGCCTTCACTCACTAGACGCAGAAGAGGGCCGAAATCCGGATGCCCTGGCCCCACCTTTCTAAAGTTGCAGGTCAGAGGGCACATGAACGACAGCGGTGGTACCGGACCGTCATCGCCCTTGCCCTCGGCCCCGGTTGGGCGGGGGCGGTCGGATCAGGGGCGAGGGCTTCCCCGGCTGGACTGCTCCCGTTCCGCCGACGCGCCTGGACGGTGTTCGCCGAGTGGCCGCCTCGGGTCGCGAGAGCCCCAGGCCTGCTGGGGGCGGCCCCGAGGTGGTTCGCCACGTCACCCGCGCCGACCCGCCGCGGGGCCCGCCCGCCCGGCTCACGGCCCGCGAACAGGAGGTGCTCGCTCTCGTGGCCGAAGGCCGCTCCCACGCGGAGATCGCGGCAGAGCTGTTCCTCTCCGGCGCTCGCGGCTGCGGGCCTTGACACGCCGGCCCCGCGCGGTGGGCAGCAGGCTGTCCAGGACCATCCGAACGCTGGGCAAGCCCTCCCCGCGATCGGTCAGCCGGCACGTCAGCGCCGTGACCGGTCCGTGCAACTCCCGGCCGAGGCGGTGACCGGTCATCGGTCACCCGTCATCGGTCGGCTGGGTCTTCGCCGGGAAGACCGGGGTGGCCGTGACCGGTGCCGCCTGGCCGGAGCGCCTCCGGCCGGAGTGGGCAAGCCGGTGTTCGGGGGGCTTGCCCAGGCTCCCCTTGGGCTTGCCCGGCGTGCGTCACGGTCAGCTGCGACGGCGAAAGAGGCCGCGGTCGGACCTGCCGGGCCCCGACCCTCCTCCGGGGTCCACGTTGGTTGCGATTGGGCGTCTGCCGGGTTGTCCACCCACTCCCACTGGAATCATGGACATGACCAATCATTCTCCGGGGGGATGTGCAATGAGCGGTTTGGAGGACCTCGCGTCCGGGGCGGTCGATCTGATGGCCGCTGCCGGCACGGCTGCGGCGACGGGCATGGGCAGCACGGCTGCGACTGCGGTCGCGGACATCGTCCGAAGCCGGCTCAGAGGAGCCGGGCAGGACGCGGCTGTGGCGCAGTTCGACGCGGCTCCTCAGGAGCCCGGGTCCCAGACCGCCCTCCGTGGCGCTCTGGTGGCTATCCTCACGGCCGATCAGGCCTTGGTCGTGCAGCTCACCGATGCCCTTTCGGCAGCGGCAACCGACACGGTTCCCCCGCCACCGGTATACGTCGCCTCCGGTGGGGGAGTCACCGTGCAGGGGTCGGGGAACAGGCTTCGGGGCAACTTCGCCGGCCGGGACCAGATCATCCACAACATCCGCCACGGGGATGCCAGGACTCTTGTGGTCCTGGCCGTGGTCGCCATCGTGCTCGCTTTTGCCGTTTACGGCGGCGTCCAGGCCGTCGGAGGGCTGGATACCGGTGGGACGAACGGACAGCCCAGGGCCGGTGGGACTCCCAACGGTGCGACCGGCCGGCAGGGCGGGACCGGGACACAGCCGCCGGCATCCCCATCGGCTCCGAAGAACACCGTGCTGTGGACGGTCCCCAAGCAGCCCTGGCCCTTCTCGTCGCCCGTGGTCAGTGGCGGCAGGGTCTACTATCTCGCGTTCGACGAACGTGCCGGCGTCGAACTCGTGGTCGTCGACGCCTCAACAGGCGCGGCAGTGCCCGACTTCACCGCGAAACTCGACGCCAAATCCCTGCCCGGGCCCCTGACGGTCGCCGACGGGCGCTTCTACCTCGTCGACGACAACGGGGTTCTGTACGCCGGCGACGACAAGCGGATTCTGTGGAGGTACTCCACAGGTGCCACGATCCTGACACCCCCGAAGCCGACGGTCGCCGACGGCACGGTCTACTTCGGTGGAAGTGGGGTGAGCCACGAACTGCACGCAGTGGACGCCACCGCCGGAACGGAACGCTGGACATTCACCGCGAAATCACGCATCTCCACGGCGCCGGCCGTCAGCGGCGGAGTGGTCTACACCGGAAGCGACGACGGTGACCTCTACGCGCTGGACGCCGCGACCGGAAAGCCTCTGTGGACGTTCCCCGGAGGCGAAGGCTTCTTTCACGGCGCTCCCGTCATAGCCGGGGACACGGTCTACATCGCCGGGGACAAGGGGACCATGTTCGCGCTGGACAAGACACGTGGCACGAAGGTCTGGACGTTCCACGCCGAGGGCGACGCAGAAGGTCTCTCAAGGTATCCCTTGATCTTCGGCAACACGGTCTACTTCGGCAGCGACAACAAAGTGTTCTATGCCCTCGCCGCGGACACCGGGACCAAACGCTGGTCGGTGACGACCGGCGGATCCCTCGCCCGGTCCCCCGTCCTCGCCGACGGCATCGTCTACTTCGGCATGTGGTTCGGCAAGCTGTACGCCTTCGACGCGGTCACCGGCAAGGAAGTCTGGACCCACACAACCGAGGGCGAGTTGCCGCAGGACCCCGCGATCGGCGAGGGCACCGTCATCATCGCCACACAGAACGAGAACAAAACCGAAGGGCACCTGTACGCCCTGCACCGCTGAAACCGCACAACCGGCAGACCCTGCACCACACTCGCCCCTCTTGGCCGGCAGTCGCGATCCCGTCCGGCCGGGAACGGATCAAGTCCACGGTGCGCTAGCCCACGTCCGAGAGCAGCGGCCGGCCCCACTCCCAGTACCGGCACAGCTTGTGCACCAGATCGAACACCGTGCGGACCAGCCGATGGACAATACCGCCTGCATCGTCACCACAGGCTGGCGTTCGAGTGCCGCATCCGGGACAGGCCGCCTTGACCGTGACAGCCTTGGTTCGCCCTGTTCCTGAGCCTTCCTGCGGCCGGGTACCGGTGTGCGGGCTCTACTCATCCGTGAGGATCAGATGTCCTGGATGCTCTGATCGAAGGTCACGCTCACCACGACTTGATACGGCACGATGTGCACGGTTCCGTCCGGAATCAACACGCGGGCTTGGCCGCACTGCCAAATTCGCTTCCAACTCAACACGATCCGTACGGCAGTCCTTTCCGGGACTGTGACGCCGATCTCCTCCTCGAATAGATGGGTGCTGCCGATCGTGAGGGAGAGCGTGCGCTGGAGTTCGGTTTCTATGCTTCCTTTTGCCGCGATCCAGAGGAGGTTCGCACCCACGTCTGCGCGCATGGTCTCGCCGTGGTTCTCACCCAGGGTCAGAGTTCGGGTCCACTCCCGGCTGGCCGTCAAGCGGCGGGTCACGGGAGCAGAGCTGGAACGGTTGTCGATCAGACGTACTTCGTCGCCGAGCCGTTCCTCGATGCGTGACATGTGCGTTACTTCAAGGACCCGGGCGTCCCTGGTACCGGCCGAGGAGGCCTCAGGGATCGAGCGGCCCTCAGGACTCAGCTCGATCCTTGCCGAAAATTGCGTTTCGACCACCCGGCTCTCAAATTCTATGACTGCACCCGACTCAACCAGAATGCTCACTGTCTCGCTTTGCTTTGCCCCGGCGTTGTACCATCTCTGTTTCCAGCGCAGTTGGACGTTATGAGGGCCCGACGTCACAGGTATGCTGATTTCACTGTGATTACGCAGCTCACCCACTTGAATTCCATCAATCCACACGCAAAATATGTTGATGGAATAGTCGGGCTCCTCTCGGCGTATTCGTACCGTCCCGCCAGATACGGCTAATCCTCCAAAACTGCTCATCATGTGAGTATGGCGGGCAACAGGCGGATTGCACAGGACGCCGGCTTCTGAACGTGATCGGGTGATGTCGGTGCAGTTCGCCTGACGGCGGCCGCTCAGCTCCGGTAGCTCTGAACCGTGAGATACGCGCAGGGTGGCGGGTCGACCGACGCCGGGAGGGCCGCGCGGGAACGGATCCGGCTGCAGGCCGTGGAACGCTTCGAGCGCGGGGAGACGAGGCCCAGCGAGATGCAGGTCGCCGGGCTGGAGCGGGAGTTGGAGCGCGGCCACCTGGCCCACGGCTGGGTTGCCCACCTACGCGCCCGGCCTGAACGCGCGAGAGGACATCTGGTCGATGGTCATCGACGGCTGCCTTGCCGACACGGGCCTGGCCCTGGACGCGTGAACACCACCCTGCCCGGCCGAACGGCGATGGGGCGAACACAGCAGGAGTCCCAAAGCTGCTGGTCAGATACGGTGACGGGATGAACGGGAGCCTTCCTGCCGACGTATCCGACGCGCTTGCGGCAGTCCTGATCGCGGACAATCCGTTTCATGTCGCGCTCCGAAGGCAGGTCCCGCACCTCAGGGTGCGAGCGCGCTGCACATGCGGGTGCGGCACCGCCTACTTCGAGCTCGACGGCAGCGAGGTGGAACCTGCGCCCGTCGGACCCGGCACTGTCGTGGCGGCCGAAGCACAGCTCGTCACCGAGGCGGGCGAGTGCCCCGGTGAGGTCCTGGTCTTCACCCGGGACGGCTACCTGTCATGGCTGGAAGTCTGTTCATGGAGCGACGACATCGAAGTGACACTGGCCACCGCGCGTCACTGGCTGCAGACACGCTCTTGACCTCGAGCGACCAGCACCCAGCGGGCCCCGCGACACCGCCGACGTCGCGAGTTCACGTTCAGTCGCCCTGTGGGCAGGCGGGAAGGATACCGCCTGCCCAAGCCCTATCCGGAAGGGTTCCGCCAGGACGTCGTGCGGATCGCGAGGAATCACGGTCCGGGTGTGACGGTCGAACAGGTGGCCACCGACTTCGGGGCCCATCCGTTGACGTCGTGGAAGTGGACAGGGTTCCCGTCGCGGCGACGTGCCGGGGTGCTCTGGCTTGCAGACAGCCCTACTGCCGCCGGCTCGGCAGGCCGGTGCCCGACGCCGTACCGGAACAGGCCTATCGCGCGGACGCTCTGTTCGACGCCCACCGCGAGGACCCGGAGTTCGGCTACCGGTTCCTGGCCGATGAAGCAGGCGGCAGCGGGGCCGCGATGGCCGACCGCACCGTCTGGCGGATCTGCCTGGACAACCACTGGTGGAGCGTGTTCGGGAAGGAGCACGGCCGCTGCGGTCAGGCCGGCCCGCCCGTGCACGACGATCTCGTCCGTCGTGACTTCGCCGCGAGTGGCCCGAACCGGCTGTGGCTCGCCGACATCACCGAGCACGCCACCGGCGACGGGAAGCTGTATCTCCGCACGATAAGGATGTGTTCAGCGACAGGATCGTGGGCTACTCCATCGACGTGCGCAGGCCACCAAGCAGCAGCAGATCCTGATAGGCGAGAAGGTACTGGCCGGCCAGGGCCAGGACGCCTGGCCGAGCTGTGGTCCGGCCGCCGGCCTCGGCGCGGACAAGAGCGACCCGTATCCGGCGTCCGGCCCCCGGAAGTCCTTAGGGGGTGTGTACCGGCCGTCGACCCAGACGTTCTACGAGCGTGACGGATCCGGCGGCACGCTCGGTTCGGCGAAGTTCGGCAACCCCGGATGGACCCCGCTGACCGGCGACTTCAACGGCGACGGGACGGACACGATCGGCGCCTACGACCCGGTCGGACAGAAGTTCTACCTGACGAACTACAACAGCACCGTGGCCGCCGGCTTCGTCTACGGCAACCCCGGCGACATCCCCATCACCGGCGCCTGGTGACAGTCTGTCGGCAGAGAACGGCGATGGCCCCGGGACCATGACCTGGGGTCATCACCATCGGCAACGGTGGCAAACATCGGCGCGGCGAAGGCGGAGCGGGGCGACGGTATTGCGTCGGGTGCGGCGGGCCTGGCCGGGCGGCCCGGGGGGAGGTGCGGGGGTCAGCGGGCGCTGCCGAGGTTGCGGTCGGTTTCGGAGCCCTTGAGCAGCAGGGTGGTTTCCTCGATGCGCCGGAAGCGGCCGTCGGGGGCCATGTCGGCGAACACGTAGACCTCCATGCTCACGGTCGTGCCGTCCTTCTTGGTGATGTGGCAGGTGTGCCGGTCGGCGTACCTGTCGCCGTCGTGGAGCTCTTCGTGGACCTCGATCTCCGCTGCGGCGACGAGCGTGCGCAGATGGGCGATGTGGTCGAGGAACTGGGAGCGGTCGGCCCACTCGCCGTCGGTGCGCTGGCGGTAGTCGGGGGTGAAGTGCCGGTCGGCGGCCTCGGTCAGGGTGATGTCCTCGTTGAGGAGCAGGTCGGTGAGGGCGGCCTTGATGCCGGTGCGGGTCATGTGGGGAAGGTCCTTCGGGTGGGTTCGGGCAGGGGGTGGTGGGGTGGGGGTCAGGCGGCGGTGTCGGTGAGGGTGTCGTCGAGCCAGTTGTAGATGCGGGCGATGGCGTGGCGCAGGGCGCCGGGGTGGCAGTGGGCGCCGGCGCCTTCCTCGGCGGTGAAGAGCATGAGGGTCTTGGGGCAGGTGAGGTGGTCGTAGAGCTGTTCGGGCTGGCCCTTGAAGAACTCGTCCTCCTCGGCGTCGCAGACGAGGGTAGGGCACTGGATCTTCTCGGCGATCCCGCCGGCGAGGGTGTAGTCGAGGTAGGAGGCGTTGAAGGCGCGGGGGGTGTCGACCCCCATGACGTACATGCCGTGGTTGAGTGCCCAGCGGGCGATCGGGTCCTTGGCCATGATCTGGTCGAGGGCGGCGTCGAGTTCGGGGGCGGACTCGGCCCGCAGGAGGCGTTCGGCCTCCTGTCGGGTGCCGGGGATGTTGCGGACGGAGATCTGGCCGAGGTCGTAGAGGCCGTCGACGGCTATCAGCGCGGCCAGGCGGTGTTCGAACGCGGCCGCGCGGGGGGCGAGTACTCCGCCCATGCTGAGGCCGAGGAGGGCGATGCGGCTGTTGTCGACTTCCGGGACGGTCTCGGCGAAGTCGATCACGGGGGTGATGACGTTCTCCCAGTCGGGGCGGAAGACCAGGCCCTGGTGGTGGCGCGGTCCGGGCATTCCGGGGCCGTCGAAGGCCAGCACGGTGTAGCCCCGCTCGACGGCGGCCAGCGCGCCGAAGAAGTGCATCTCCTCCGCGGTGCCGTCGAAGCCGTTGTGCATGATCAGGGTCGGGCGGGGGGTGCCCGAGTCGTCGGCCCGGTAGAGGTAGCCGGGGAGCGTGGTGTTCTCGTAGGGGATCCGGACCGGCTCGATGCGCGGGGTGGTGTAGAGGGCGGCGGCGGCCCGGAAGCACTCCACGGAGCGGTCGTAGGCGTGGTCGTGGCGCGGGTCGCAGTCCTTGCCGTGCAGGAAGAACTCCGCGGACCGGTAGTAGTTCGAGGCGCGGAGGAAGGCGTCGCGGGCGCTGACGCGGTGACCGGCCGCCAGGGCCTTCTCGGCCTCCGCCGACACCCGTTCGGCGGTGGTGAACCACTCGGTGTACCAGCTGTCGTAGTCGCCCTCGGTGACCCGCTCGGCGGTGGAGACGACCTCGCCGAAGTCTGCGCCGCCGTAGGCGATGTGGCTCATCGAGCGCAGGGTCTCGTACCAGAACTGGGTGTTGTCCGGGAACAGCAGCTGCTTCATGGCGGTCGTCTCCTTCGGAATCACAAGCACAGATCTGTGCTTGTGGGGTCGACTGTAGATCCTCGCGCGCTCGGAAGCAAATATTTGTGCTTACGATGAGGGGGTGACTCAGAACCAACCAGCTCCGCGCATCCGCAGGAGTCCCGAGCAGGTCCGCGCGGCCGTCCACCAGGCGGTCGTCGACCTTCTCTCGGACCCGGAGGGCGAGGACCTCAACATCCCCGCGATCGCACAGCGCGCCGGCGTCAACCACACCAGCGTCTACCGGCGCTGGGGCAGTCTCGACGCGCTGCTGGCCGACATGGTCACCACCCGCCTCGAACGCGACTCGCCGCTGAACGACACCGGCAGCCTGCGCGGTGACCTCATCGCCTGGGCCGAAGCCAGCGTCGCGAGCATGCACACGCCCCAGGGACGCGCTCTCGTACGCGCCGTCATCCTGTCCATGCCGAACGGCGCACAGGCGCAGAGCGACCGTGCCGGGCAATTCCGGCGCCGCATGCGTTCCATCGAGCAGATCCGCGAGCGGGCCATGGCCCGGGGCGAGGACCCGCCGCCGCTGGAGGAGATCCTCGACCAGCTGATCGCACCGTTCTACATCCGGACGATCTTCGGCATCGACCTGCCGGCCACCGGCTACCCGGAGCTCCTCGTGGACAGGCTCCTGGGCGGATCGGACCCTGATCCGGACTGAGGGACGCAGACTTTTCTGTTCTGCGTCCCCTTGTCCGTCGTGGGGGCCCGGCGGATCTCCACCCTCTTCTCCACCCCCGGGTCCAGGTGCGGCGAGCGGTGTCGCAGCAGTCTGGAGGGCATGACAGCAACCGAGTGGATCACCGATATCGCCCTCGTCCTGATCGTCTTCCGGCAGCTGCGGGAAGGCCGTCTCGACCACAAGACCTTCCTGCTGCCGCTGGGGATCGTGGCCTTCGTGGCGTACTCGTACCTGGACTCCGTCCCCACCGGCGGCAACGACCTCGTCCTGATCGCCACCCTGACGGCGGTGGGCGCCGCACTGGGCATCGCCGGGGGGATCTACACCCGGATCCGCGCCCTCGACGGAAACCTCCTGATCAAGGCGGGTGCCGTGTCGGCGGTCCTGTGGATCGCGGGCATGGGGGCGCGGATGGGGTTCCAGACCTGGGTGGAGCACGGCGGCGGCGCCGACGACGTCGCCCGGTTCAGCCTCGCGCACCACATCACCACCCAGCAGGCATGGGTCACGGCCTTCGTCCTGATGGCGCTCACCGAGGTCGTCACCCGGGTGGCCACGATCTTCGTACGCAGCCGGACGGTGCGGGCGGCCGCTGCCCTGCCCGTACTCGGCCGCACGGCCTGACCGTGCCGTATCTTCGGGCTGTGCCCGCAGACCAGAGCGCCCCGTCCCCCGGTGATGACACCGGCCGGGACGCGGGCGCGCGCCCCGTCCCCGGGCACGACCCGCGCCTGCAGTGGGCGGTGTCCCTCGCCGTCGTCGTCGCGGGAATCCTGACGATCCGGCCCGTGGGCCTCAGCGGCCGGGGTCTGGCCGTGGCCCTCCTCCTCGTGGTCAACTCCGCGGCGCTGCTGGCCCGGCGGCTTCCCGAGCACAGGGTCTCCCCGCGCCTCGCCGTCGTCTGGCTCACCTTCGGGGTCGTCGCGGCGGCCGCCCTGATCGGCCTGAGCAGCAGCGGGACGGGCTACCTCTTCGCCTTCTTCCTCGCCGGTCACATCGGATACCGGCTGGAGACCCGGCCGGCCCTCGTCCTCGCCGGGTTCTGCAGCCTGCTCTGCGGCGCCGTGCTGTTCCTGCGCATCGGACCGGGGCACGAGCTGCTGCCGTGGATCTTCGGCCTCGCCGCCGGCGCCCCGGTCCTGGTCGGCATCGTCAACCGCAGCCAGCAGCGGGCCGTACGGGCGGCGATCGACGCGGCGGAGTCGGCCGAACGCGCCGCGCGGGCCGAGGCGCGCACCGCCGTGCTGACCGAGCGCGGCCGGATCGCCCGGGACGTGCACGACGTCCTGGCCCACTCGCTCGCCGGGATCAACATGCAGCTGGAACTGGCGGACGCGCTGATCGACACGGGCGACCTCGACAAGGTCCGGGAGGCCCACAACAAGGCCCACAGCCTGGTCAAGGAGAGCCTGAGGCAGGCACAGTGGACCGTGCACGCCCTGCGTGAGGACGCGCTGCCGCTGCGCGAGACGCTCACCGCCATGCTGGCGTCCTCGGGCCACCGCGACGCCCTCACCGTCACCGGGACCGTGCGCGAGGTGCCCGCCGAGGCGGTCCGGAGCCTGCTGAGGATCGCCCAGGAGGCCCTGACCAACGCCGCCCGGCACGCTCCCGGCGGAGCCGTCGCCATGGAGCTGGCGTACACCCCGGCGTCGACCGCGCTCAGGATCCGCAACCGCCCCGCCACCCGCCGGGCGGCCCCGGGTGCGGGCAGCGGGATGGGACTGATCGGCATGCGCGAACGCGTCGCCCTGCTGGGAGGAACACTCGCCGCGGGCCCGGTCACCGAAGGCCCGCACCAGGGCGACTGGCAAGTGGAGGCAGTGATCCCGCAATGACCGCACGAACAGCACAGCAGCAGCAAGGGCAGGGGCAGGAGCGGTTGAGGGTGGTGGTCGCCGACGACCAGGCCGCCGTCCGCGAGCCCCTCGCCGCGGTCCTCGCCCTGGCCGATGGCATCGAGGTCGTCGCGGCCGCCGCGAACGGCACCGAGGTGCTGGCGGCCGTCGCCGCCGGCCCGGTGGACGTGGTCCTGATGGACCTGAGCATGCCCGTCATGGACGGCATCGAGACGACCCGCCGACTGGCCGGGGAACACCCGGAGGTCGCGGTGGTCGTCCTGACCACCTTCGCCGACGACGACTCGATCCTGGGCGCGCTGGGCGCGGGAGCCCGCGGCTACCTGACCAAGAACGCCGGACGCCAGGACATCACCCGCGCGATCAGGGCCGCGGCCGCCGGCCAGTCCGTACTCGACCGCGAGGTCCAGGACCGTCTGCTCGCCACCGTCAGGATCAAGACGCCGGCGCCGGCCCAGCCGCTGCCCGAGGACCTCACCCCCCGCGAACGCGAGGTACTCGCCCTGATCGGCCAGGGCCTGCCCAACCGGGGCATCGCCGAGCGGCTCTTCATCAGCGAGGCCACGGTCAAGACGCACATCAACAACCTGTTCGCCAAGGCCGGGATCCGCGACCGTCCGGACGCCGTCCGCCGCGCCATCGCCTCCGGCCTCGCCTGACGGGTCCTCGGCCGGCCCGGCCGCGACCGGGAATCCGCCCGCCTATCGCGCCGACCAGGAGGCCGGCCGTGCGTCGGCCTTCGGCCGCGGGCCGACGGCTGCACTCTGGGACGGTGCGGCGGGGGTCGTCAGTTGCCAGGGGCCCCAGCCGGCGCCCGGCGCCGACTGCCGGATCTCCCAGGTGCGGTCCCTGTTCCACTCGCGTGCCGCCACGTGGAGCCTGCCGTCGGGCAGTTGTTCCACGGTGCTCGGCTGGCTCAGGCCCACGCCCGGGTCCGGCACCAGGCCCATGGACTGCTTCGGGCCCCAGCCGGCGCCCGCGTTCTGCTGATGACGCCACTCCATCGAGCCGCCGCCGTACGCGCCGGAGGCGAAGGCGTCGATGCTGCCGTCCTGCTCTTTGAAGAGCACGACTCCGCCGTGGTACGGCGTCGGCGCGAGGCCGAAATTGTCCGGTGTGCTCCAGCCGCCCGCACCGCCGCCGACCTCCACCGAGTGGCAGAAGGAACCGTAGGTGGAGAACAACAGCTCCAGCCTGCCCGCCGAGTTCTCGATCGCCGTCATGGCGTAGCTCTTCGGGCCCACGGTCGCCGCGCCCACCCGCTGCCAGCCCCCGTACGCGCCGCCGGGTGCGTTCTGCTCTCGATGCCAGACGAAGGGCAGGCCCCCGGTCGCCGTGGCGTCGTAGAAGAGCTGGAGCTGCGCGATCCGGCCGTCCGCTCGCGCCACGGACACCAGGGTGTCGGCGACCGGCGAGCTCGCCAGACCCGTGGCCCTCGTGTCGGTCGAGCACGCGGGCGCGGTCTGCGCCACCGCCGTGGGGGCCATCGCGACCCCGGTGCACATCAGCGCCAACGCGGCCGCGCCGCGCGCACACGCCCCGACCCACCTGTCCCGTAAACCTCTGCGGATAGTTCCCATCGGTCCCCCCGGTTCTCCGGACCGGCCCGTGCGGCCGACCGCAGAGAATCCTCCTGGGGCGTGGCGGTTCGCGCCAGGGCACGAATTCGGCCAGTCCCGGCGACCGGATCGATCGTCACGCGACCGTCCGGCCCGACGGCAACTGCCCCTGGACGACCACCCGCCGTCAAAACTCTTCTAGGTATAAGATGTCGTATAGTCTGCGGTCACCGCCGAGGTGTGTGCGGGGGCCGTGGGGTACACCGACGGAAGGGGAAGCTGTGCGCACGACCACTCTCGGACGTACCGGCATCACGGTCAGCCGCATCGCTCTGGGCACGATGATGCTCGGCGCTTGGGGGAACCGGGATCACGGGGACGGTGAGCGGTTGGTCCGTGCCGCTCTGGATGCCGGGGTCAACCTCGTCGACACGGCGGACATGTACTCGGCCGGGGAGTCTGAGCGGATCGTCGGCAAGGCGCTCAAGGGGCGGCGGGACGAGGTCGTGCTCGCGACCAAGGCGCATTTCCCGATGGGCGGGGGCGGCAACCGACAGGGCAATTCGCGGCGCTGGATACGGCAGGCCGTCGAGGGGAGCCTGCGACGGCTGGAGACGGACCGGATCGACCTGTACCAGGTGCACCGGCCCGATCCGTCGACGGACATCGACGAGACGCTGTCGGTCCTGTCGGACCTGGTGCGGGAGGGGAAGGTACTCGCCATCGGGAGTTCGGACTTCCCGGCGGAGCAGATGGTGGAGGCCCGCTGGACGGCCGAGCGTCGCGGGCACGTGCCCTTCCACACCGAGCAGCCTCCGTACTCCGTCTTCATGCGGGGCGTGGAGCGTTCGGTGCTGCCGACCGCGCAGAAGTACGGCGTCGGCATCCTGACCTGGAGTCCGCTGGCCAGTGGCTGGCTCACCGGCAGGTACCGCCGCGGCGGGCCGCTGGAGCTCAACGACTTCCGGCGCACCCTCATCCCGCACAAGTTCGACCAGAGCCTGCCGGGCAATGCCCGCAAGTACGAGGTGGTCGAGGACCTGCTGCGGCTCGCCTCCGACGCGGGGCTCTCCCTCACGCACCTCGCGCTGGCCTTCGTACTGAGCCATCCGGCCGTCGACAGCGCCATCATCGGCCCGCGCACCGCCGACCAGTTGAAGGACCTGCTGGCCGCCGCCGATGTGGAACTGGACCACACCGTGCTGGACCGGATCGACGAACTGGTCCCCCCCGGTACCGACCTCAATCCCGCGGACGCGGACTACTCACCGCCGCAGCTGGCGGACGCGTCGCTGCGCAGGCGCTGACGTGTACGCCGAGAGCGCGCCCGCGGGGACGTACGGGGCCCGGGCCGCCGTGCTGGAGGGACGCGTCGTCTGCGGGGTGTGCGGTGAGCCCTGCCTGTACGCGCCGGCGGCGCCGGCCGCACCCGCCGTCTACCGGTGCCGCTCCCCCGGCGATCCCGCGCATCGACTTGCGGCCCGGGAGGGCCAGCAGTCCCCGTACGTACCGTCGGCCCTTCTCGC
>NZ_JBEXKC010000084.1:0-29044 GCF_040609475.1 Streptomyces sp. NPDC004667
GGCCCGCGCCCGGCCAGGCCGCACCCGCCGCACCCGCGCCCGCCGCCCCGCCCGCGCCCGCCGCGGAGGAGTCCAGCAACTGGTTCGCGCCGCGCAAGGGCGCCGCGGCCCCGCCGTCCGCCCCGGCCCCCGCGCCGACGGGCGCCAGCTACGGCTCCGCCGTGCCCCCGGCCGCCCCGTCCGCCGGCGCGGGCTTCGCGCCCCCGCCGCTCCCCGGCCGCCCGCAGGGCCCCATCCAGCCTCCGGCCCCGCACGGCAGCGGCGCCGGGTTCGCCCCCGCCCCGGCCGTGGGAGGCCCCGGCGTCGGCGCCCCCGCCCCCGCGTACCCGGAGTTCGACGGTCCCGTCACGGAGGCCTTCCCGGCCTTCGACGCGCCCGACGGGCCGACCGGCGGGCCCGCGCTGGGCACCGTACCCGTGGGGGCCGAGGAGTCCCCGCGCTGGCCCGGTCCCGAGGCCATGGACTTCCCGGCCCCGGCCCCCGTCCAGAGGCCCGGCCCCATCACCCCGCCGCCCGGGCCGCAGCCGCCGCGGCAGACCGTCCCGGTGCCCCCGCCCGCCCCGGCGGGCAAGAAGCCCGCGAAGCCCGGCAAGGCGGGCAAGGCGGGCAAGTCCGCCGCCCCGGCCGCGCCCGCCAAGAAGGGCCGCTCCAAGGTGGCCCTCCTCGGCGGCGCCGTCGTCGTCCTCGCCGGCGCGGTCTACGGCGCCGGACTGCTGCTGAACCACTCCGACGTCCCCAAGGGCACCACCGTCCTCGGCGTCGACATCAGCGGCAGCCGCGACGACGCCGTCACCAAGCTCCAGACCGCCTTCGGCACCCGCGCCGCGGCCCCGCTGAAGCTCAGCGTCGGCGGCAAGCAGGTCGAGCTGAAGCCCGAGAAGGCCGGTCTGACCCTCGACAGCCAGACCACGGTCCGCAACGCGGCGGGCAGCGACTACAACCCCGTCACGGTCGTCGGCTCCCTCTTCGGCGTCGAGCGCACCGCCGAGGCGGTCATGCCCGTCGACGAGGAGAAGCTGCGGGTCGCCCTGCAGGAGCTCGCCGGCACCGCGGGCTCGGCCACCGAAGGCACCATCAAGTTCGACACCGGCAAGGCCGTGGCGGTCCCCGGCAAGGCGGGCACCAGCCTCGACGTCGACGGCTCCGTGGACAAGGTCACCAAGGCCTTCCGCGAGCTGGTCGGCAGCGGCAAGGCCGCCGCGGTCGAACTCCCCACCGCCACCAAGGAGCCCACCGTCACCGAGGCGGAACTGAACCGGGCGATGAAGGAGTTCGCGGAGCCGGCGATGTCCGCTCCGGCGACCGTCAAGGCGGGCGGCAAGAGCCTGCCCTTCGGCGCCAGGTCCCTGCCCAAGATCCTCAGCATGACCGCCGTGGACGGCCACCTCGTCGAGAAGTACGACCTGGAGGCCCTGAAGGCGACCTACGGGAACACCTTCGACGGGGTCATGATCACGCGGGGGACCGGCGCGAAGACCGCGGTCACCCCGCAGGACGTCGCCGGCGCCCTCGGCAAGGCGCTCGTGGGCAAGACCCCCGCCGAGCGGATCGTCACCATCGAGACCAACGCCAACTGACGGCCCCGCACGCACGGCGAACGCGCGGCCCCTTCCCGGCCCCCGGGAAGGGGCCGCGCCGCGTCCGCACGCCGTCCGCGCCACGTCCGCGCAGGTCAGCACACGTCAGCGTCATGCCGACCGCATGACATCCGTCATGCCGCAGTCACGACCGCCGACACTGCCGGACGCACCCCCGTACGGGCGATCCTCGATCCATGACGACGACGACCCCGGCGCACTCCGCGGGACCGGCCACCACGGCCGGCCCGGTGGTGAGCTTCCAGAACGTGACCAAGAGCTACGGCCAGGTCCGCGCGGTCGACGGCCTCTCCCTGGAACTCCACCCGGGTGAGACCGTCGCACTCCTCGGCCCCAACGGGGCCGGCAAGTCCTCCACCCTCGACCTCCTCCTCGGGCTGCGCCCGCCGGACTCCGGCGAGGTCCGGCTCTTCGGCACCACCGCCCGCGAGGCCGTCGCGGCCGGCCGGGTCGGCGCGATGCTCCAGAGCGGCGGCCTGATGGAGGAGGTGTCCGTACGCGAACTCGTCGCCCTCGGCTGCGCCCTGCACCCCCGCCCGCACCCCGTGGACGAGGTCCTGCACCGCGCCGGCATCACCGAGATCGCCTCCCGCATGGTCAACAAGCTCTCCGGCGGCCAGGAGCAGCGCGTCCGCTTCGCCCTCGCCACCGCGGGCCACAACGACCTGATCGTCCTCGACGAGCCCACCACCGGCATGGACGTCACCGCCCGCCAGGCCTTCTGGGCCACCATGCGGGAACAGGCCGCCCAGGGCCGCACCGTCCTGTTCGCCACCCACTACCTGGAAGAGGCGGACGCCATCGCCGACCGGGTGCTGGTGCTCAACAAGGGCCGGCTCCTCGCCGACGGCAGCGCCGCCGAGATCAAGGCCAGGGCCGGCGCCCGCCGGGTCGCCTTCGACCTCGACGGCGCCGTCGACGAGCAGGTGCTGCGCGCCCTGCCCGCCCTGACGGGCTTCGAGCTGCACGGCACCACCGTCAAGCTCCAGTCCAGCGACGCCGACGCGACCGTGCACGCCGTGTACGCGCTCGGCCTCTACCCCAGGAACCTGGAGGTCGCGGGCCTCGGCCTGGAGCAGGCCTTCATCGCCCTCACCGAGGCCGAGGAGGCCAACCGATGAACGCCGGAACGTACCAGCTGATCAAGCTGGAGGTCATCCGCGCCCTGCGCAACAAGAAGTACCTGTTCTTCACCGTGATGTACCCGGCGGCCCTCTTCCTGATGCTCGGCGGCACCCTGAGCGGCAGCACCAAGGTCATGGGCACCGAACTGACGATGCCCGCCTTCTACATGGTCGCCATGGCCTCCTTCGGCGCGCTGACCGCCGTCCTGGTGGGCAACAGCGAACGCATCGCCAAGGAGCGGGAGAAGGGCTGGGTCCGCCAGCTGCGCCTGACCGCCCTGCCCGGCCGCGGCTACGTCCTCGCCAAGACCGCCAGCGCGGGCGTGCTCTCCCTGCCCGCCATCCTGGTCGTCTTCGTGGTGGCCGCCGTCGCCAAGGACGTCCGCTTCGAGGTCTGGCAGTGGCTCGCCCTCACCGTCGCGATCTGGGCCGGCAGCCTGGTCTTCGCCGCGCTGGGCGTGGCCATCGGCTACTGCGCCAGCGGGGACAACGTCCGCCCCATCACGATGCTCCTCTACTTCGGCCTCTCGATCCTCGGCGGCCTGTGGATGCCCACCGCCGCCTTCCCGCAGTGGCTCCAGACCATCTGCGAGTGGCTGCCCACCCACGCCTACGCGGGCCTCGGCCAGGCGATCGAGCTGGGCAGCGCACCGCACGTCAAGGACGTGGCGATCCTCACCGGGTACTTCGTACTCTTCACCGGTGCGGCCGCCTGGCTGTACCGCAAGGACTCGCTGAAGGCGTGACGCAGAGATGGCAGTGACGGTCGAGGACGACGCCGACACGACGCGGAAGACGGGCGGGATCCGCATCGGGATCCCGCCCGGGAGCCGCCGCCAGCACCTCGTGAAGCTGTTCTGGACGGGGCTGTGGCTCTTCTACCTCAGCGTCCCCGTCCTCGACCTGGTCCGCGGCGGACACAGCGCCGCGGCCCGGACGCTCGGGGTCCTCGGCCTCGCCGCGTTCGTCGTCGCGTACCTGATCCTCGTCCTGCGGACCGGGACCCCGCTCTTCCCGGGCCGGGTCATGCTCACGCTCGGCGTCCTCGCCGCCCTGGCCACGGTCCTGTCCCTGGCCCTGGGCCGCGAATGGCTCGTCCTCTTCGTCTACGTGGCCATCTCCTCGGGCGCCGCCCTGCCCGCGGAGTACTCCCGCTGGACCGTTCCCGCCGCCACCGCCCTGCTCAGCGCGACGGCCTTCCTGGTGCCCGACGGCGAGCACTACCTGGTGGGTCTGCTGCTCCCGTCCCTGATGGGCGGATTCGCGATGGCCGGCGTCCGGGCGATGCTGCGCACCACCCTGGAACTGAGCGAGGCCCGCGCCACCGTGGCCCAGCTCGCGGCCAACGAGGAACGCCTGCGGATGGCCCGCGACCTGCACGACCTGCTGGGCCACTCCCTGTCGCTGATCACGCTGAAGAGCGAACTCGCGGGCCGGATGCTGCCGGACCACCCCGACCGGGCCGCCCGCCAGGTCGCGGACATCGAGCAGGTCTGCCGCCAGGCGCTGGTCGACGTACGGGAGGCCGTCAGCGGCTACCGGCGCCCCACGCTCCCCGGCGAACTGGCCGGAGCCCGCACGGCCCTGACGGCCGCGGGGGTGACGGCCGACCTGCCGACCGAGGCCCCGGGGGAACTCCAGGAGGAGACGGAGTCGGCCCTGGCCTGGTCGCTGCGCGAGGCCGTCACCAACGTCGTCCGGCACAGCGGGGCCAAACGGTGCACCGTCACCCTGGAGGCCTGCCAGACGCTCGCGGGCCCGGTCATGGAACTGACCGTCCGCGACGACGGCGCCGGCGGGCCCAGCGCCCACGGCAACGGCCTGACCGGTCTGACGGAACGGCTGGAGGCGGTCGGCGGCACCCTGGCGGCGGGCCCCGCGGGCAGGACCGGCTTCCGGCTGCGCGCCCGGGTCCCCCTAGGATCCTCCTCATGATCGAAGCCGCACCCATCCGCATCCTGCTGGCCGAGGACCAGTCGATGGTCCGCGAGGCCCTCGCCGCCCTCCTGGGGCTGGAGCCGGACATCGAGGTGCTGGCCCAGGTCGCGCGGGGCGACGAGGTGGTCGCCGCGGCCGGGAGGCACGACGTGAACGTCGCGCTCCTGGACATCGAGATGCCCGGCATGACCGGCATCGAGGCCGCGGCGGAACTCCGCCGGTCCCACCCCTCCCTCAAGATCGTCGTCCTGACCACCTTCGGCCGGCCCGGCTACCTCCGCGGCGCGATGGAGGCGGGCGCCTCCGCCTTCCTGGTCAAGGACGCCCCGGCCGCGCAACTCGCCGACGCGGTGCGCAAGGTCCTGGCGGGGGAGCGGGTCATCGACCCCACCCTGGCCGCGGCGGCCCTGGCGGAGGGCGCGAACCCGCTGACGGACCGCGAGCGGGAGGTCCTGCGGGAGGCGGACTCCGGCGCGACCAACGCCGAACTGGCGGCCCGCCTGAACCTGTCGCAGGGCACGGTCCGCAACTACCTCTCGACGGCCATCCAGAAGCTCGCGGCCCGCAACCGGGCCGAAGCGGTGCGCGTGGCCCGCGAGAAGGGCTGGCTCTAGCGCGGCACCGTCGCCGGTGCGGCTCACCACACGGCGCTCCGCGCCCGCGCCTCGATCGCCGGCGGGGCTGGAAGATCCAGCCCCGCCGGCGATTGAGGCGCGGGGGTCCGGGGGCGGAGCCCCCGAACGGGTCCGGGCGGAGCCCGCCCCCGCCCACGGGGAGGGTCAGTTCAGCAGGGCGCGGGCGGAGACGGCCTCCGCCCTGATGCGGACGGCCGCGTCGACGTCCACCGCGTCCATCACCCGCGCGTACGCCTCCAGCTCACCCGCCCCCTCCCGGAACGCCCCCCGCTCCACCAGCAGCCGCGCCCGTTCGTACCGCAGCCGCGCCGGATGCGACGGCAGCAGCAGTGCCAGGTCCAGCGCCCACAGCGCGACCCCCGACTGCTCGGGCCGCGAGGAGGCCCACGCCCGGATGTTGTTCAGGATCCGCAGCACGATGTCCATGGTCCGGGCCGGCGTCCGCGGCCCCTCGGCCTGCTCCGCCGGGCCCGCGCCCAGCGAGGCCCCGCCCGCGAACGGGTCCACGACGATCCCCTCCTCCGGGTCCCCGAAGCCGATCACGAAGTGGCCCGGCAGCCCCAGCCCGTACACCGGCGCACCGGCCCGCCGGGCGACCTCCAGCCACACCACCGACAGCAGGATCGGCAGCCCCCGCCGACGCCGCAGCACCTCGTGCAGCAGCGAGGACGACAGCCGGTCGTAGTCGGCCGGAGTGCCGTGGAAGCCCATCCGGCCGCCGAGCAGCTCCGTCACCGCCGAGGCCCACGCCCGCGCCCCCCGCAGCCCGTACGGGAGCATCCCCGCGAGCCGGTCCAGCTCGATCTGCGCCCAGTCCATGGCCCGTTCGTCCAGCTCCGGGTCGGCCTCCGCCGCCAGCAGCAGGCACAGCTGCGCCAGGTCCGGCCGCTCGGCGCGGGCCTCCGCCGCGAACAGCTCCCGCGTCGCCGCGCTCACCGGTCGCCCTCCCGGAAGTGGTGGTAGGCGTGGTGGGTGGCGAAGCCCATCCCGTCGTAGAGGGCGCGGGCGCCCGGGTTGTCGGTCTCCACCTGGAGCCACGCGGCCGACGCGCCCTCCTCCAGCGCCCGCCGCGCCAGCACCGCCATCACGGCCGTCGCGAGCCCCCGGCGCCGGTGTGCGGGGTCGACCGTCACGGCGCCGAAGCCCGCCCAGCGCCCGTCCACCACCATGCGCCCGACGGCCCGGCCGCCGCCGAGCGAGGCGAACCACACCGACGGCCCCTCGACCAGCATCCGCCGGGCCAGGTCCGGGTCACGGACCTTGCCGTAGCGGCCCAGCCAGTCCTCGTCCGGAGTCCGCGTCAGCGTCACCCCGGCCGAGACCGACTCGTCCGCGTCCGCCTCGCCGACCGGCGCGAGCGCCCCGATCCGCACCTCCGCGGAGACCTCGTTGACCCAGCCTCGGCGCTCCAGCTCCGCGCAGAGCAGCTCCTGCGTGCCGACCGCGCCCGTCGCCGCCTGCACGTACGCCGGAAGCCCACGCTCCGCGTACCAGGCGCTCACCCGAGCGAGTGCTTCGTCCAGGGGTATCCCGGGATCGCCGAGCGGGAGCACCGAGTTGGCCCGTCGGGTGAACCCCTCGGCGGCCCGCAGGGTCCACTCGCCCAGCCGCTCGCTCTCCAGCGGCAGCCAGGCCCGCGCCGTGACCCTCGCGAGCTCCTCGAAGGAGGCCGCCGGCCCCCGTCGGCGGGCCGGTGCGGGGGGCACGACCTTGCCCGCTACCAGCGAGGATTCCGGGATGCGGACGGACACGCCGTCCTTGCGTGTGATCGTCAGCACACCCTCGTTCCAGGATGTGAGAACGCCGACGGAGTCCGAGAAGGCGGGGGATGCCCCAGCCCCGCCCTCCACCCGTCGTACAGAGACTCGTTTACCCACGTCAGCCGGGGTGATACGGATCTCCAGCAGCCCACCGGCAGTGATTTCCACAGCTCTGTCCGCCCCTCCTGTTCGGATCGTGCCCGGGAACGGAGATACTAGGTGCGGGCATCGACGACGCCGCGCTCCCGCGCGAATGGAAAGCCCTACCGAGGAGGAACGAGAGCGTGACCTACGTCATCGCGGAGCCTTGTGTCGACGTCAAGGACAAGGCATGCATCGAAGAATGCCCCGTCGACTGCATCTACGAGGGCCAGCGGTCCTTGTACATCCACCCGGACGAGTGCGTCGACTGCGGCGCGTGTGAGCCGGTCTGTCCGGTCGAGGCCATCTTCTACGAAGATGACACCCCGGAGGAGTGGAAGGACTACTACAAGGCGAACGTCGAGTTCTTCGACGAGCTCGGTTCGCCCGGTGGTGCCTCCAAGCTCGGTCTGATCGAGCGGGACCACCCCTTCGTCGCCGCACTGCCTGCCGACATCAACGGCGAGCACTGACCGTTCACGGCAGACGCGCCTCTCGGTCCCGTACGGCACTTCCGCCGCACGGGACCGAGCCGTTTTCCCGCTTCCCACAGAGAGCAGAGACCACCGTGGCCGCAGTATCCGACCGTCTTCCCGCCTTCCCCTGGGACAAGCTGGAGCCGTACAAGGCCACGGCGGCGGCCCATGCGGACGGCATCGTCGACCTCTCCGTCGGCACGCCCGTGGACCCGGTTCCGGAGCTGATCCAGCGCGCCCTGATCGGCGCCGCGGACTCCCCGGGCTACCCGACGGTATGGGGCACGCCCGCCCTGCGCGACGCCATCACCGGCTGGCTCCGCGGCCGGCTCGGCGCGAGCGCCGCCGGGCACCGCAACGTCCTGCCCGTGGTGGGTTCCAAGGAACTGGTCGCCTGGCTGCCGACCCAGCTGGGCCTCGGCGCCGGCGACAAGGTGGCCTACCCGCGCCTGGCCTACCCGACGTACGAGGTCGGCGCGCGGCTGTGCGGCGCCGAGGCCGTGGTCTACGACGACCCGACCGAGCTCGACCCCGCCGGCGTGAAGCTCCTGTGGCTCAACTCCCCGTCGAACCCGACCGGAAGGGTCCTCTCCAAGGAGGAGCTGATCCGGATCGTCGCCTGGGCGCGCGAGCACGGCATCCTGCTCTTCAGCGACGAGTGCTACGTGGAACTCGGCTGGGAGGCCGAGCCCGTCTCCGTCCTGCACGACGAGGTCTGCGGCGGTTCCTACGAGGGCATCGTGGCCGTCCACTCGCTCTCCAAGCGCTCCAACCTGGCCGGGTACCGGGCCGCGTTCATCGCCGGTGACGCGGCCGTACTCGGCGAACTGCTGGAGATCCGCAAGCACGGCGGCATGATGACCGCCGCCCCCGTCCAGGCCGCCGTCGCCGCGGCGCTCGGCGACGACGCCCACGTCGAGGAGCAGCGCGGCCGCTACGCCGCCCGCCGCCAGGCGCTGCGCACGGCCCTGGAGGCGCACGGTTTCCGGGTCGAGCACAGCGAGGCCAGCCTCTACCTGTGGGTGACCCGCGACGAGCCCTGCTGGGACACCGTCGCCCACCTCGCCGGCCTCGGCATCCTGGTCGCTCCGGGCGACTTCTACGGCGAGGCCGGCGCGAACTTCGTCCGCGTGGCCTTCACCGCCACCGACGAGCGGGTCGAGGCCGCGGTCAAGCGCCTGGGCTGAGGCTCCGCCGCCGCGCGACAGCCCGAAGGGGCCGGGAGTGCTCACTCCCGGCCCCTTCGGCGTTCCGTTCCGTCAGCCCCCGAGCGGCAGCCCGCCCACGGGCAGGGTGCTCACCGGCAGCTGGCCCACGGGCAGGTCCTTCACCGGCAGGTCCTTCACGGGCAGGTCCTTGACCGGCAGCTGCCCGGCCACCGGCAGCCCGCCCAGCATCCCGCCCGCACCGTCCGCCACGGCGGCGGCGGGGGCGGCGGCCGGGACGGCCCCGGTCACGGTGTCCGCCGCCTGGGTGGCGGCGGAGGCGTCCGGCGCGGTGAGCGCGCCCAGCTGCGGCACGGACTCCAGGCCGGCGGCACTGGCCGCGCCGGCCGCACCGACCACGGGAGCGGTTCCGGCTGCGAGGAGAAGCGCGGCGCGGGCGATCCGACGGGTCAGGGGGAGGGACATGATGCTCCTAAGCGGTAGCGGCTGAGTACGCCGTGTACAACCGCTGCCGGGGTGGGTGGAGTTGCGGACCCGGCGGGTAAAGGATCAGTAACGCATCGTTTAATCGGCTTCCGCGACAAACGCATTGGATGCGCGCCCACCAGGCCTTCCGTCCGCTTACGGCCCGCCCGGCCCGGCCGCCCGGCCACCCCCGCACGGGTGAGGTCCCGTACGTACGGGCGGTTCCCGCGTCAGCCCCGGCGGGCGACGAAGATCCGCACCTCGTCCTGCGCCGGGTCGTACGGGTCCGTCCCGCCCGTGCTCCGCGGCCGCCAGGCGCCCCCTTCGTCGCCCGCCGTCCAGCGCGAGGTGCCGTACGAGACCCGGGCGATCCCCAGCTCGTCCGAACGGGCCACCGCCCAGTGGGCCATCGCCCGGCCCCGGCGCGCCTCGCCCGGCCCGCCGTCCTTGCGCAGCCGCAGCGAGACCTCGGCCTCCGGGACCGTGCCCGGCTTCGTGCGGCCCGCCGCGGCGCCGCCGTGGGCGCCGCCCAGGGCCTCCTTGCCGAAGGCCCGGGCCAGCTCCGCGCGGACCCGCTCCGGGTCGCCCGGCTGCGGGGCCGGGCCCGTGCAGGTCAGCGTGGCCGGCGTACCGCTCTCGCCGAAGGCGGCCGTCAGGACCGTGGCGTCCGGCTCGTGCTTCGCGTAGGCCTGCGGGAAGCCGCTGAGCTGCACCTTCTGCGCGGCCACCGTCAGCGGCAGCCGCGTGTAGCCCTTGATCTCGGCGAGCCGGTCGTAGAAGATCCCCGCCGAGTACACCGGATCCATGATCTGCTGCGGGGTGCCCCAGCCCTGCGAGGGCCGCTGCTGGAACAGGCCCAGCGAGTCCCGGTCGCCGTGGTCGAGGTTGCGCAGCGCAGACTCCTGCATCGCCGTCGCCAGCGCGATGGTCACCGCCCGGTCCGGCAGCCCCTTGGAGATCCCCACGGCCGCTATCGTCGCCGCGTTGGCGGCCTGTTCGGGAGTCATCTCGTACGTCTGCACGGTGCCCGGGGAGGCGTCGCCCGCCCCGGTCGCCGTGACCTTGCAGTACGGGGCGCCACCACCGGTGGAGGACCGCTGCACGGCGAAGTAGCCGGCCACCGCGAGCAGGACGGCCAGACCCAGGGCCAGGCGGAGCGGCCTGCGGCGTCGGCGGGGACGGGAGCGATCGGTCTCGGACACGCGGCCCACCGTACTTGAGGCGTTCGACGCGTCCAGTGACCGGACGGACCCCGTTCCGGCGCATCCCGGGGCGTTAGGGTCGGGTCCATGTCCGAATCCGAGCTGGACCTCACCCTGGACGCTGCCGAGCTGACCGCCCGGCTCGTCGACATCCCATCCGTGAGCGGCGACGAGAAGGCACTCGCCGACCTCGTGGAGAACGCGCTGCGCGGCCTCGCGCACCTGACCGTCGACCGCCACGGCAACAACGTCGTCGCCCGTACGCACCTCGGCCGCGCCGAGCGCGTCGTACTCGCCGGCCACCTCGACACCGTGCCGATCGCCGACAACGTGCCCTCCCGCCTGGACGAGAACGACGTCCTGTGGGGCTGCGGCACCACGGACATGAAGTCCGGTGTCGCCGTCCAGCTGAGGATCGCGGCGACCGTCCCCGAGCCCAACCGCGACCTCACCTTCGTCTTCTACGACCAGGAGGAGGTCGCCGCCGACCTCAACGGCCTCGGCAAGGTCGCCGCGGCCCACCCCGACTGGCTGACCGGCGACTTCGCCGTCCTGCTGGAGCCCTCCGACGCCGAGGTCGAGGGCGGCTGCCAGGGCACCCTGCGCGTCCTGCTCCGCACCAAGGGCGAGCGCGCGCACTCCGCCCGCAGCTGGATGGGCGCCAACGCCATCCACGCCGCGGGCCCGATCCTGGCGAAGCTGGCCGCGTACGAGCCCCGCAAGCCGGTCATCGACGGCCTGGAGTTCCACGAGGGCCTCAACGCGGTCCGGATCGAGGGCGGCGTCGCCAACAACGTCATCCCCGACGCCTGCACGGTGACGGTGAACTTCCGCTACGCCCCGGACCGCAGCGAGGCCGACGCGCTGGCCCACGTACGCGAGGTCTTCGCCGACTGCGACATCGACGAGTTCGTCGTCGACGACTCGTCACCCGGCGCCCTGCCCGGCCTCTCCCACCCGGCCGCCGCGGCCTTCATGGAGGCCGTCGGGGGCCACGCCATGCCCAAGTTCGGCTGGACGGACGTGTCCCGCTTCAGCGCGCTCGGCGTCCCGGCGGTGAACTACGGTCCGGGCGACGCCCTGCTGGCCCACAAGGTCGACGAACGCGTCGAGACGAAGGCGATCCTGCACTGCGAGGAACGACTCCGCGCCTGGCTGACCTCCTGAATTCCACCTGCCGTCACCTTCGTGCGCCTAACCTGATCCAACGATCAGCAGGAGGGAGCACATCATGGGCAACCCTGAAGGTTCGTCCCGTCGCAAGCCGGAGGAGCAGCAGCTCGGGCCGGTGCTGCGCAGGCGGGGACAGGTCCAGGCGGGCAGTACGACGGACCAGCGGCTGCTGGACTCGGCCGGACCCTCCGAGTGGGTGCACACCGATCCCTGGCGGGTCCTGCGCATCCAGTCGGAGTTCATCGAGGGCTTCGGCACGCTCGCCGAGCTGCCGCCCGCGATCAGCGTGTTCGGGTCGGCCCGTACTCCGGTGGACTCGCCGGAGTACGAGGCGGGCGTACGGATCGGGCACGCGCTCGTGGACGCCGGCTTCGCCGTCATCACCGGCGGCGGCCCCGGCGCGATGGAGGCGGCCAACAAGGGCGCCCGCGAGGCGAACGGCATCTCCGTCGGCCTGGGCATCGAGCTGCCCTTCGAGCAGGGGCTCAACCAGCACGTCGACCTCGGTCTGAACTTCCGGTACTTCTTCGTCCGCAAGACGATGTTCGTGAAGTACAGCCAGGGGTTCGTGGTGCTGCCGGGCGGTCTCGGCACCCTGGACGAGATGTTCGAGGCCCTGACCCTGGTGCAGACCCAGAAGATCACCCGGTTCCCGATCGTGCTGTTCGGCACGGAGTACTGGAGCGGTCTGATCGACTGGCTGCGCAACACGGTCATCGCGCAGGGCAAGGCCTCGGAGAAGGACCTCTACCTCTTCCACGTCACGGACGACGTGGACGAGGCGATCGCGCTGGTGACGAAGGAAGTCGGGAAGTAGCTCCCGCACCGTCCCCGGGCGGGAGACCGCACGGGGACGGCCCGGCCGCGGAGGCCCCCGGGCCCAGCCGCGCGGCCCTCGGGCCGGGCCGCGGCGAGGCCCTCAGGCCAGGCCGCGGCGGGCGACGGCCGGAGGGCGGTGCCCCTGGATCGAGGCCACCATGTCGAGGATCTGCCGGGTCTCCGCGACCTCGTGGACGCGGTACACCTGTGCGCCGAGCCAGGCCGACACGGCCGTGGTGGCCAGCGTTCCCAGCAGGCGCTCCTTGACCGGCTTGTCGAGGGTCTCGCCGACGAAGTCCTTGTTCGACAGGGAGACCAGCACCGGCCAGCCGGTGTCCGTCATCTCCGACAGCCGGCGGGTCGCCTCCAGCGAGTGCCGGGTGTTCTTCCCGAAGTCGTGACCCGGGTCGATCATGATCGACTCCCGGGGGACGCCCAGCGCCGCCGCCCGCTCCGCGAGCCCGACCGTGACGCGCAGGATGTCCTCCATGACGTCCTCGTACGAGGTCCGGTGCGGCCGGGTCCGCGGCTCGACCCCGCCCGCGTGGGTGCAGACGATGCCCGCGCCGTGACGTGCGGCGACCTCCGCCAGCTTGGGGTCCACCCCGCCCCACGCGTCGTTCAGCACGTCCGCCCCGGCCTCGCACACGGCCTCGCCGACCTCGTGCCGCCAGGTGTCCACGCTGATCACCACGTCCGGGTGGCGGCGGCGCACCTCCGCGACGAAGCCGACCGTGCGCCGGGCCTCCTCCGCGGCGTCCACGTGCTCGCCGGGACCGGCCTTGACCCCGCCGATGTCGATGATCGCGGCGCCCTCGGCCACGGCCCGCTCGACGCGGTCCAGCGCGGGCTCGTCGCGGAAGGTCGCGCCCTGGTCGTAGAAGGAGTCCGGGGTCCGGTTCACGATGGCCATGATCACCGGCTCGTGGGGGTCGAACTCGCGCCTGCCCAGTCGCAGCATCCTGCTCTTTCCTCCTTCGGCGACCCTCGCGCCTCGTCTGCGACCTTAACCTGGTGGCCGGAGTCTCTCAGGGGAGTTGATCGTGTTCTGGTTCTTGCTGATCGCGCTGGTCGTGGTCGTGGCCGCGGTCACCCTCGCGGTGGTCGGCGGAGGCGCGGAAGCCGTACTGCCCGACGCCGAACCGGACCGGGTGGCCGACGCGCTCCCCGAGAGCCGGCCGGTGGTGCGTTCCGACATCGACGCCCTGAAGCTGCCGGTCGCGCCGCGCGGCTACCGGATGGCCGAGGTGGACGACGTGCTGGACCGGCTCGGGGCCGAGCTGGCCGAGCGGGACGCCCGGATCGCCGAGCTGACGGCCGCCGCCGCCCCGCACGGGCCGGCCGGCGCCCCGGAGCCCGCCGAACGGGTCGACCTCACCAAGGACGAGCGGTGAGCGGCGGCGGGCCGGTCGCCGGGCCCGACGGAGGACTGCGCTGCCCGTGGGGGCTGTCCACGGAGGACTACGTGGCCTACCACGACACCGAGTGGGGCAAGCCGGTCCACGGGGACGACGCCCTCTACGAGCGGCTGTGCCTGGAGGCCTTCCAGTCCGGGCTGTCGTGGCTGACGATCCTGCGGCGGCGCGAGGGGTTCCGCAAGGCCTTCTCGGACTTCCGGATCGCCTCGGTCGCGGAGTTCGGCCCGGCCGACGCCGAGCGGCTGATGGCCGACGAGGGGATCATCCGCAACCGGGCCAAGATCGAGGCCACCCTCGCCAACGCGAAGGTGCTGGCCGGCTGGGGGGCGGGGGACCTGGACGGGCTGATCTGGTCCCACGCCCCGAAGAAGCCCGGCCGGGCCCCGAAGACCACCGCCGACGTGCCGGCGGTGACCCCGGAGTCCACGGCCCTGGCCAAGGCACTGAAGAAAGCGGGCATCCGCTTCGTCGGGCCGACCACGGCCTACGCCCTGATGCAGGCGTGCGGCCTGGTCAACGACCACCTCGCGGGCTGCGTCTCCCGCGAGGGATGAGGCGTCAGCGGCCGAGGTAGCGCGGCGGCTGCTTCGAGAGGAAGGCCTGGACGGCGATGGAGTGGTCCTCGGAGGCCCCCGCGCGGGTCTGGAGGACGTCCTCCCGCTCCAGGGCCTCGGAGAGCGAGTGCGAGGCCCCGTACGCCAGGGACTCCTTCAGGGCCGCGTAGGCCACGGTCGGGCCGGCGGCGAGGGCCCGGGCCACCGCCTCGGCCTCCGCGTGCAGGGAGTCCGCGGGGACCAGGCGGTTGGCGATGCCGAGGTCGTACGCCTCCTGCGCCTTGACGGAGCGGGGGAACAGCAGCAGGTCGGACGCCCGGGAGGCGCCGATCAGGCGGGGCAGGGTCCAGGACACCCCGGAGTCGGCGGTCAGCGCGACGCCGGCGAAGGAGGTGTTGAAGGACGCGGTGTCGGCGACGACGCGGAAGTCCGCCGCGAGCGCGAAGCCGAAGCCGGCCCCGGCCGCGACGCCGTTCACCCCGGCCACGACGGGCTTCGGCATCTCCGTCAGGGCCCGCACGATCGGGTTGTAGTGCTCGGAGACGGTGCTCATCGTGAGCTTCGAGCCGCTCTCGCGGTCCGCCGCCAGGTTCCCGACGTGCTCCTTGAGGTCCTGCCCCACGCAGAAGGCCCGGGTCCCGGCGGCGGTCAGCAGGACCGCCCGTACCGCGGTGTCGGCGCCGGCCGCCCGGAGCGCGTCGCGCAGGGCGACCTTCGTCTCCGTGTTCATGGCGTTCATCGCGTCGGGCCGGTTGATCGTGACGGTCGCGAGTCCGTCGGTCACTTCGTAGAGCACGCTGTCGGCCATGGCGGGGGTCCCCCTTCGTCGCGGGCTTGGCTACCGGCCGGTACCGGCCGGTCCAAGGGTCAGCATGGCGGACGCGGCCGGGGGCGGGCATGTGATGTGCGTCAAACAAAGCGGAGCCCGTCCGCCGGGAGCAGCGGCGAAGTATCGCAGGCGGATCCCCGAAATGAGTGGTTTTGGTCGAGCGCGTTGCGCAAGCGTTCCCGACCGATGTTGGTCATCGGGTCCTGACATGCGGGATAATGGCTGGGAAGCAATGTGTTCGATGCCGGGTACTAGGCGCCTGAACGGGGCCGTCGGCTGACGATGAGCTGGTTTCAGGAAGGGGAACGAGCATGGCGGCCATGAAGCCGCGGACGGGCGACGGCCCGCTCGAGGTCACCAAGGAGGGGCGGGGCATCGTCATGCGCGTACCGCTCGAGGGCGGCGGTCGGCTCGTCGTCGAGCTGACTCCCGACGAGGCGGACGCCCTGGGTGACGCCCTGAAGAAGGTCGTCGGCTGAAGCGTCGGCACCATCTGATCTCTGCACCGCCCCGGCCGCGTCCTGCGTCCGGGGCGGTGTTGCGTGCGCGCTCCCGCGGGTGCCGTCCGCCCGGCCCGGCGGCGGACACGGGGCGCCGCCGGACGGCCCGGACGGCCTAGCGGCGGACCGCGCAGAGGAGGCCGTCGCCGACCGGGAGGAGCGCCGCCTCCAGGGCCGGGCTCTCCCGGACGCTGCGCAGCAGCTCGCGCACCCGGATGACCTCCACCGGCTGGGCGGCGGAGTCGACCGTACGGCCGTCGGAGAAGACGCCCTCGAAGCAGACCAGGCCGCCGGGGCGCAGCAGACGCAACGATTCCGCGAGGTAGTCGAGGGACTCGGAGGGGTCCCCGTCGCAGAAGACGAGGTCGTAGCCTCCGTCGGCGAGCCGCGGCAGCACGTCCAGCGCGCGGCCCGGGATGAACCGGGCGCGGTTGCCCGCGAAGCCGGCGGCGCGGAAGGCCTGGCGGGCGAAGGCCTGCCGGTCCGGCTCGGGATCCACCGTGGTCAGGACCCCGTCGGGGCGCATCCCGTGGAGCAGGTGGATGCCGGAGACCCCGGTGCCGGTGCCGATCTCGGCGACCGCCTTGGCGTCCGCGGTGGCGGCCAGCAGGCGCAGCGCGGCCCCGGTCCCGGGGGAGACGGACCGCAGGCCCGCTTCCCTGGACCGGTCGCGGGCCCATCGCAGAGCGTCGTCCTCGGCGACAAACGCGTCGGCGAACGCCCAGCTCGTCTGCCGGTTGCCGCTAATGACCCTCTCCTGTCCCCATAGTTGGCGCAACGGTGACTGTATCCGCTGACGTCGGGAACCCGCAGATGGGACCGGGCGTTGGGAGTAACAGAGGCGGGATAGAGGGGACGGCAGCGGGCAGATCGGCGGCCCGGGACCCGAGACCCGTGCAAAGTTACTGCAAAAATGCTTATCCAGAGCTGACGGGAGGGGTGGCTATGGTAGGGGCTCCACTGGACACCACCAGAGCCGATAGGGGAGGTGCGGCTGCGCCTGTGGATCGTGGAGGCGTACTGAGACGTCTCTTCTGGTCGGCGGGTGAGCCGAAATCCGTGACCGACATTGCTGACCGCTTCCACACCGCCACCACCGCAACCTTTGCCGCCGATGCGGGCTCCCAGGCGTGGACCCCTCCCACGTGGGAGGAGATCGTCAGCACGCACAGCGCGCGGGTCTACCGCCTCGCCTACCGCCTCACCGGCAACCAGCACGACGCGGAGGACCTGACGCAGGAGGTCTTCGTCCGCGTCTTCCGCTCGCTGTCCACGTACACGCCCGGCACCTTCGAGGGCTGGCTGCACCGCATCACCACGAACCTCTTCCTGGACATGGTGCGCCGCAAGCAGCGGATCCGCTTCGACGCGCTCGGCGACGACGCCGCCGAGCGGCTCCCGAGCAAGGAGCCGTCCCCGCAGCAGGTCCTCCACGACACCCACTTCGACGCGGACGTGCAGCAGGCGCTGGACACCCTCGCCCCGGAGTTCCGGGCCGCCGTGGTCCTGTGTGACATCGAGGGCCTGTCGTACGAGGAGATCGCCGCCACGCTCGGCGTGAAGCTCGGTACCGTCCGCAGCCGCATCCACCGCGGCCGTTCGCACCTGCGCAAGGCGCTCAAGCACCGGTCCCCCGAGGCCCGTGCCGAGCAGCGGGCCCTGGCGGGCGTCGCGGTGGGCGCCCCGGGCGCCCCGGGCGCCGGGGGAGAGGGCGGAGCCGAGTGAGCGGAGTCAGTCCGTCCCCCGCCGAGCAGCACCTGGGCGACCGGCTCGCCGCCCTGGTGGACGGGGAGTTGAAGCACGACGCGCGCGAGCGGGTGCTGGCGCACCTGGCGACCTGCGCCAAGTGCAAGGCCGAGGCCGACGCGCAGCGCCGGCTGAAGACCCTGTTCGTGGAGAGCGCCCCGCCACCCCTGTCCGCCGGACTGCTGGCGCGCCTGCAGGGCCTGCCGGGCGGAGGTCCCGACGGGGCCGCCGGTCCGCCGGGCGGCGCTCCGGGTGGTCCGCTGGGCGCCGGTTCGCCGGGTGCCGATCCCTTCGCCTCGTTCGGGTACGCCGCCCCGGCCGCCCCGCGCGAGGGTTTCCGCATCCACGAGGTCGGCCGTCCCCGGCGCCGGTTCGCCTTCGTCGCGGCGGGAGCCGTGTCGCTGGCCGCGATCGCGCTCGGGGGTGCGCTGCCGCTGGACGCGGTCGAGCCGAACGTGCGGGGCGACGCCCCCGCCACCCGGCCCGGCCCGTCGGTCCCGCTGACCGACGCCTTCGTGCGCGACCGGCTGCCCAGCCCCGGTGGCGTCCCCGGCCCGGCCCCGGCCGGACAGTTCCCCACGCCGACCCCCAGTGCCCCGGTGACCGCGGTCCCGGCGACCGCCGTCCCGGCCTCGCTCGCCCGCTGAGCGGACGCGGCGGAGCCCCGGCGGGAGCCGGGGCTCCGCCGGCGCGCGGCACCTGGTTGAATCTCCGGCAGATGCGCCGCCGTGCGGTGCGCCAGGCCCGCGGGGAGCGTTCATGTCCGACAGTCGCGACAGTCAGCGGAGCGGTCCGGCTCCGTCCTGGTGGAGCCGGCCCGCCGCCCCGGAGCCGCCCGCTCCGGCGGACGGCCCCGCCCCCGAGCCCGGCTCCGCCCCGCAGGCACCGTCCTCCGGGGCGGACTTCGCGGCGGGGCCCGGGGAGCCGGACGCCGCCCCCGGACCGCGCTACGACCCCTGGGCCGAGCACCCCCTCCAGGTGGTGGACCACGGGCGGGCGCGCCGCGCCCCCGGGATCTGGCGGCTGGTGGTCTTCGGCTCGGTGATCGCCCTCCTCGCCGGGGGCGTCGGCGGCTACCTCGGCATCCTCGCCGAGCGGCGCACCGGCACCCGCCTGGAGCTCCCGCAGTCCGCCGTCGACCACAAGGACCGGGCCCCGGAGAGCGTGGCGGGCATCGCGGCCACGGCCCTGCCCGGCGTGGTCACCCTGCACGTCAGCGGCAGCGGCGGAGGCGGCACCGGGACCGGTTTCGTCCTGGACGAGCAGGGCCACATCCTGACGAACAACCACGTCGTCGCCGACGCCAAGAACATAACGGTCACCTTCAGCACCGGCGAGAGCGTCGCCGCCGAGCTGGTCGGCCGCGACGGCGGCTACGACCTGGCGGTCGTCAAGGTGACCGGCGTCCGCGGCCTGCGCCCGCTGGCCCTGGGCAACTCGGAGAACGTCCGGGTCGGCGACCCGGTCGTGGCCATCGGGGCCCCCTTCGACCTCTCCAACACCGTCACGGCGGGCATCATCAGCGCCACCGGACGCCCCATCACCGCGGGCGGCGACAAGGGCGACGGCAGCGACATCAGCTACGTCGACGCCCTCCAGACCGACGCCCCCATCAACCCCGGCAACTCCGGCGGCCCGCTCCTGGACTCCCGCGCCCACGTCATCGGCATCAACAGCGCGATCCGCGGCGCCGACAAGGGCGACGACGGCGACAGCACCCGCCAGAGCGGCAGCATCGGCCTCGGCTTCGCCATCCCCGTCAACCAGGGCAAGCGGGTCGCCGAGGAACTCATCCGCACCGGCCGCGCCACCCACCCCGTCATCGGCGTCACCCTGGACATGCAGTACCGGGGGGACGGCGCGCGTGTGGACTCCAAGGGCGAGGCCGGGAAGCCGTCGGTGGTCGCCGACGGTCCGGGAGCCCGCGCCGGGATCAAGGCCGCGGACGTGATCACCAAGGTCGACGGGGTCCGCGTGCACGGCGGGGACGAGCTGATCATCAAGATCAGGGCCCACCGCCCCGGGGACCGCCTCACCCTGACCGTGCTGCGCGACGGCACGGAGCGCACGCTGGAGGTGCAGCTCGGCTCGGCGAGCGGTTCCTGACCCGAATACCGCGTGACGCCCGGGTGAATCCGGGAAGAGGGCCGCACCGGCGTAGGGGCAGGCAAGGAAGGCCGGGTACCGTTGTCCGGGCCCGATGTGGAGAGAGCCGAGGAGCGGCAAGGTGTTCAACGACATAGGCGCACTCGAACTGGTCACGATCGTGGTGCTCGCCATCCTCATCTTCGGCCCGGACAAGCTGCCGAAGGTGATCCAGGACGTCTCCGGCATGATCCGCAAGCTCCGCTCGTTCTCCGACAGCGCCAAGCAGGACATCCGCTCCGAGCTGGGACCCGAGTTCAAGGACTTCGAGTTCGAGGACCTGAACCCGAAGACCTTCATCCGCAAGCAGCTGACCGAGAACGAGGACCTCAAGGAGATCCGCAGCAGCTTCGACCTCCGCAAGGAGCTCAACGACGTCACCGACGCGGTCAACAGCAAGGACGCGGCCCCCGCCCCGGCCGCCCCCGCCACGCCCGCCGCCGGCACCGGTCCGGACCTGCTGAAGAAGCCCTCCGCCCCGGCCCCCGAGGCGCGCACCCCCTTCGACGCCGACGCCACCTGAGCCACCGCCTGCCCGGCGATCCGGAGTCGGATGGCTATCCTCCATCTGTCCGGACCCAGGACGCCCGAGGGGGGCCGGCCGTTCCGGACCCCACGGAACGAGAGGCCGCCCAGATGGAGACGACGCGCAGCAGCCGGGTGGGCGTACAGCCCGCCGACGCCCTTGACGCACCCCCGCAGACCGACCAGCAGCCCCCGGGGCAGGCCCAGGAGGGCACAGCACCCGTCCCGGCGGCCCGCCGGGCGGCGGAGGGGTACCTGAAGGCGGACTTCCCCTGGTACGGGCTGGACGGGGCCTTCACCGGCCCCCGCTGGCTCATGCAGGTCTCCGCGGGCGCCGACGGCACCGTGGAGCACGGGTCGACCGGCCACGGCGACGAGCCGTCCGTGCGCGGCGAGATCGCGACGGGGGAGAAGGAGCGCTTCGCGGTGGTCATCACCGTGGCCAGCAACCCGCTGCGCCGCAGCGGTGACGGCACCGGCGTCCTGGAGGCCACCTCGGTCTCCTCGGCCGCCTGGCTGGCCGGCTCGGGCCTGCTGTCCTACAGCTGGCCGCAGCAGATGGACCACACCCTGCGCGACGACTGGCTGGACCAGCAGACCGAGGCCGCGTGGGAGCTCGCCGACGACCTCGCGGGCCCCGACTGGTCGACGCTGTCCCTGCCGGTGGACGGGCAGCCGACGCCGTTCCACTACCGCGAGTCGGAGTTCGGCTGGGTGCTCGCCGGCTCCACCGGCAGCGGGGTCCACCTGGGCGCGTACGGGCGCGGGATGAGCGCGTACGGGCTGGGGTTCTCGGCGATCGCGGACCTGGGCGCGTACGAGTAGACGGATACGGGAAAGGGCACCGCCGCCGGCGGTGCCCTTCCGTGCCGGGCTCCGTACCGGAGCCCCGCGTCAGAACTTGTTGCGCGGGGTGATCCCCAGCGACATGCCCGACAGGCCGCGGGCGCGGCCGCCCAGCTTGCCCGCGATCGCGCGCAGCGCGGCACCGGCCGGGGAGTCCGGGTCCGAGAGGACGACCGGCTTGCCGTCGTCGCCGCCCTCGCGCAGCCGTACGTCGATCGGGATGGAGCCCAGGACCGGCACGGACGCGCCGACCGTCTTGGTGAGCCCGTCGGCGACCTTCTGGCCACCGCCGGAGCCGAAGACGTCGACCATCTCGTCGCAGTGCGGGCAGGGCAGGCCCGACATGTTCTCGACGACACCGACGATCTTCTGGTGGGTCTGCACGGCGATCGAGCCAGCCCGCTCCGCGACCTCGGCCGCCGCCTGCTGCGGGGTGGTCACGACGAGGATCTCGGCGTTCGGCACCAGCTGGGCCACGGAGATCGCGATGTCGCCGGTGCCCGGCGGCAGGTCGAGCAGCAGGACGTCCAGGTCGCCCCAGAAGACGTCGGCGAGGAACTGCTGGAGCGCGCGGTGCAGCATCGGCCCGCGCCACACGACCGGGGCGTTGCCCGGGGTGAACATGCCGATCGAGATGACCTTCACGCCGTTCGCGGACGGCGGCATGATCATGTTCTCGACCTGGGTGGGACGGCCCTCGACGCCGAGCATGCGCGGCACGCTGTGGCCGTAGATGTCCGCGTCGACCACGCCGACCTTCAGGCCGTCGGCGGCCATCGCCGCGGCGAGGTTGACGGTGACGGAGGACTTGCCGACGCCGCCCTTGCCGGACGCGACCGCGTAGACACGGGTCAGCGAGCCGGGCTTGGCGAAGGGGACCTCGCGCTCGGCGGTGCCGCCGCGCAGCGTGGCCGCCAGGTCCTTGCGCTGCTCGTCGCTCATCACGTCGAGGGTGACGGCGACCGAGGTGACGCCCGCGACCTTCTCGACGGCCTCGGTGACGTTCTTGGTGATCGTCTCGCGCATGGGGCAGCCGGACACCGTCAGGTAGACCGTGACGGCGACGGCGCCGCCCTCGCCGATCTCCACCGATTTCACCATGCCGAGCTCGGTGATGGGGCGGTGGATCTCGGGGTCGTTCACCGTCGACAGCGCGTCCAGGATCGCGTCCTGCTCGGGCGCGGCGGCGTCGGCGGCGGAGCTTGTGTCGGTAGCCATGCCCCGATGGTACGGCTCGGTAGCACGGCTCAGGAAAGGCCGTCAGCGGTCGGCTTCGTCACTTTCGGTCGGGAACAGGCGCCGCTCGTCCATCTCCTTGATCAGGTCCTGGAACTCGGACCTGATCCAGTCGCGGGTGGCGACCTCGCCCAGGCCCATGCGCAGGGCCGCGATCTCGCGGGTCAGGTACTCGGTGTCCGCGATGGAGCGCTCGTTCTGCTTGCGGTCCTGCTCGTGGGTGACCCGGTCCCGGTCGTCCTGCCGGTTCTGCGCGAGCAGGATCAGCGGGGCGGCGTAGGAGGCCTGGAGGGACAGCATCAGCGTCAGGAAGATGAACGGGTACTCGTCGAAGCGCAGGTGGACGGGCGCGAAGATGTTCCACAGCACCCACACGATGATGACCAGCGTCATGTAGACGATGAACCGGCCCGTGCCGAGGAACCGCGCGACCCGCTCCGACAGCCGCCCGAAGGCCTCCGGGTCGTACTCGGGCAGCAGCCTGCGGCGCGCCGGGCGCGGCTGGTCCAGCCGTACGCGCGAACGCGCCAGCGCGCTCGCGCCCAGGGCGACGCTGGCCTTCGCCCGCTCGGAGGAACGTTCCGGCCGCTCGTTGCGCAGCCGCTCCGCCGCCTCCTCCAGCCGCTCCGAGAGCCCTTCCCGGGCATGCTCGCGCCGCTCCCGGCGCCGTTCGCGCGCGGAGTCCCCGCGCCCTCGCTCAGTGGCCACGCACGGCCTCCCCGGAGTGGAAGTCCGTCTCCCGCCAGTCGTCCGGCAGCAGGTGGTCCAGTACGTCGTCGACCGTGACGGCGCCCAGCAGCGAGCCGCTCTCGTCCACGACGGGCGCCGCGACCATGTTGTAGGCGGCCAGGTAGCTCGTCACGGCGGGCAGCGAGGCGTCCGGCCGCAGCGGCGGCAGGTCGGTGTCCACGATCGAGCTGACCAGGGTGAACGGAGGGTCCCGCAGCAGCCGCTGGAAGTGCACCGTCCCCAGGTACTTGCCCGTCGGCGTCTCGTCCGGCGGACGGCACACGTACACCTGCGCCGCCAGCGCGGGCGACAGGTCCGACTTGCGTACGCGGGCCAGCGCGTCGGCGACCGTGGCGTCCGGGCGCAGCACGATCGGCTCGGTCGTCATCAGGCCGCCCGCGGTGTTCTCCTCGTACGACAGCAGGCGCCGCACGTCGGCCGCGTCGTCGGGCTGCATCAGGGTCAGCAACCGCTCCTTCTCCTCCTCCGGCAGCTCGGAGAGCAGGTCGGCGGCGTCGTCCGGGTCCATCGCCTCCAGGACGTCGGCGGCGCGCTCCTCCTTCAGCTTGCCGAGGATCTCCACCTGGTCGTCCTCGGGGAGCTCCTCCAGGACGTCGGCGAGGCGGTCGTCGTCGAGGGCGTTGGCCACCTCGGCGCGCCGCTTCGGCGTCAGGTGGTGCAGGACGTTCGCCAGGTCGGCGGGGCGCATCTGCTCGAAGGTGGCGACCAGGTTCTCGGCACCCTGCCCGTGCTCCTCCAGCGAGAAGCCGGTCACCGCCGACCACTCGACGGTGAGGGCCTCGCCGCGGCGGCGCAGCGCGCCCCCCTTGCCCTTGCGCACGAAGATCCGGTCGATCTCCCAGTCGCGGCGGGCCGGGAGCTGCTGGATGGCCACGTCCAGGACGGTGGCCTCCTCGCCGGTGGCCACGAGGGTCACCCGGCGGTCCAGCAGCTCGCCGAGGACCAGCCGCTCGGTCGGGCGCTGTTCGAAGCGCCGCATGTTGATCACGCCGGTGGTGATGACCTGTCCGGACTCCACGCCCGTCACCCGGGTCATGGGCAGGAAGATCCGGCGACGGCTGACGACCTCGACCACCAGACCCAGCAGCCGGGGCGGCCGGCCGCCGACGCGCAGCATCGCGACGAGGTCGCGGACGCGGCCCACCTGGTCGCCGTTGGGATCGAAGACGGGCACACCCGACAGATGCGAGACGAAGATCCGCGGGGCGCCTGCAGCCATCCGAGCGCCTCCTAGAGCGTCCATCACCGGTCCTGCCGTGCCTCAGGCTAGCCCGTGCCGCGGGAAGGCGTCCTGGTGGGGCCGTCCGCCCGGGGGTCCCGCGGGGGTGCCCCCGGCGGCGGGTACGCTGCCTGCTGCCCGCAGACCCCGACGAGAGGCACCTGCCCGTGACCCCCTACACCCCCGCCGCACGGCTGCGCCGGGCCGCCTTCGCCGGTGCCCTGTGCGTGGGTCTCGCCGTCACCGCGACGGGCTGCGGCGGCAAGGCGGAGGACCCCGACAAGGGTACGAACGGGATCGGCAAGCTCGGCGCGGACAAGATCGAGGGCCAGTCGAAGGCGGCCGCCACCGCCGCGAGCTCGGTGCACCTCTCCGGGAGCCTGGTCACCGGGGGCAAAACCTTCACTCTCGACATGCGGCTGAAGGGCGACGGCGGCTCCGGCGAGGTGAAGTCCCAGAACGACACCTTCCAGCTGCTGCGGGTCGGCGAGCAGCTCTACCTGAAGGCCGGTGCGGCCTTCTGGGGCAAGTCGGACTCGGCGGGCAAGCTCGGCGACAAGTACGTCAAGGTGCCCGAGAACGACCCCTCGTACAAGCAGTTCCGCGGTTTCACCGACATGCACGTACTGCTGGACGGGCTGCTCGGCCTGCAGGGCAAGCTCACCAAGGGCGCCTACACCACGGTCGGGCAGACCCGCGCGGTGCCGATCTCGGCGGACGCGGGCAAGAGCGGCAAGCTGACGGTGTCCCTGGAGGGGACCCCGTACCCGCTGCTGATGGAACGCGCGGGCGGCGCGGGCCGGGTGGAGCTCTCCGAATGGGGCAAGCCCTTCCCGCTGGAGGCGCCCACGCAGGACCAGACCGTGGACTACGGCTCGCAGCTGCCGACGACCAAGGACGGCAAGGACACGGGAACCGGTACGGGTACCGGTACGGGCAAGGGCACCGGATCGGGGTCCGGCTCGGGGTCCGGCTCGGGAACCGGGAGCGGCACCGGCGGCCCGTCCCCGACGAAGAGCCAGGGCTCGGGCCAGGGTTCCGACCCGGGCTCCGGCTGAGCCCGCTCCCTCACCGGGACCGCGTCAGCGCTTGGCCTTCTTCCGCTTCAGCAGCAGCTTCGGCAGCCCCGCCGGGACGGGCCTGCGCGTGATCGCCGGGGAGGGCAGCGGAGCCGCGGCCTGCGACCCGTCGGGCAGCCCGTCGGCGACCGCCACGGGCTCCAGGCGCAGCAGCCGGCACTCGCGTGCCCAGCGCTCGGTCATCCGCTCCGAGTCGGGCGCGTTCAGCCGCTTGCCCTTCAGCTCGGAGACGGCGGCCTCCCACGGCGCGCTGCCGGGTACGAGCTCCCGTACGGCGGCCGTCCAGGCGACGAGCCGGCCGCCCTTGTCCTTGCTGCGCACCGTCACCTCGGCGGCGGCGCCGTCGGTGAGACCGGGGAAGGGCTGCTCGCCGGGGCCGTCACCGAGCACGTGCGCCGCGCCGTCCACCCAGGCGTGCCACAGGGCCCGGTCGGCGCCCGCGCCGCGGACCCAGATCAGGCCGGACTTCTTGGAGGCCTCCTCGACGAGGGCCAGGTCGAGTGCGCTGAGAGTCATGCGCAACAGGTTAGGGGGTCCGCCCTGGGCGTCTACAGCCAGCCGTTGCGGCGGAGTGTCCGGTGGATGGCGAAGCAGCTGCCGACGATCGCGACCATCACCATCGGGTAGCCGTAGCGCCAGTGCAGCTCCGGCATGTGCTCGAAGTTCATCCCGTACACCCCGCAGATCATCGTCGGCACGGCGATGATCGCCGCCCACGAGGTGATCTTGCGCATGTCCTCGTTCTGGGCGACGGAGGCCTGGGCCAGGTTCGCCTGGAGGATCGAGTTCAGCAGCTCGTCGAAGCCGATGACCTGCTCGTGGACGCGCGCGAGGTGGTCGGCCACGTCGCGGAAGTACTTCTGGATGTCCGGGTCCACCAGCCGCATGGGCCGCTCGCTCAGCAGCTCCATCGGCCGCAGCAGCGGGGAGACCGCCCGCTTGAACTCCAGCACCTCGCGCTTGAGCTGGTAGATCCGGCCCGCGTCGCCGCCCCGGCTGACGCCCTTGGCGGGGGCGGCGAAGACCGCGCTCTCCACCTCGTCGATGTCGTCCTGGACCGCCGCTGCCACCGCGATGTAGCCGTCGACCACGTGGTCGGCGATCGAGTGCAGCACGGCCGAGGGGCCCCGCGAGAGCAGCTCCGGGTCGTCCTGGAGGCGGTGGCGCAGGCCGCGCAGCGACCCCTGGCCGCCGTGCCGGACGGTGATGACGAAGTCGGGGCCGGTGAAGCACATCACCTCGCCGGTCTCCACCACCTCGCTGGTGGCCGTGAGTTCGGCGTGCTCGACGTAGTGGATCGTCTTGAAGACGGTGAAGAGCGTGTCGTCGTAGCGCTCCAGCTTCGGCCGCTGGTGCGCGTGCACCGCGTCCTCCACGGCCAGCGGGTGCAGGCCGAAGGTGGCGGCGATCCCCGCGAACTCCGCCTCGGTGGGCTCGTGCAGTCCGATCCAGGCGAAACCACCGCCCTCGCGGACCCGGCGCATCGCCTCACGCGGCGTCAGACAGCCGCGGCCCGGCTCCAGGGGGTCGCGCCGGCCGTCGCGGTACACGGCGCAGTCGACCACCGCACTGCTGGCGGAGGGGTCGCGGGTGGCGTCGTAGCCGGGCTGCACGGGAGTGGACCGGCGCAGGGCCGGACGGACGGCGGCACGGAGGTAGGGCAGCATCGACATGGCAGGCTCCTTCGCGCGCACGGCTGCGGACCGTACGGGTGGGAGGCCCTCCGGACACGGGCGGGCAGACCCGGGCGGACGGAGGGAAACAGGACGGAGGACAGAAGTTCTGCCGTCGCTCTTCTGCTGATCAGAAGATCAAAGGGGGCGGGACGCGCCCGGCACAGAAGCGGAAGAGCGATCGGTACTGCACGATCGACTTCGATCCATCGCAGCCCCACCTCCTCCGGCCGGTCCCCCGTGAGGGACGTCCTGTCGCCGGAGCACCGAAACATCGCTTCTGCGTGCGGCCCCGACCAGCTGTCAACACTATCAGCCGACGGGTGGTCAAACCCCGCCCTTTACCCGGGGGATAGGAGTTCTATGCTCGCTCCATGGCAGAAATTCTGGCCCTCGTCGAGGCCCGGCTGCGCAACGCGTTCGGCGAACCCGACGCCCGCGCCGCCGTCACCTTCCTGGGCACCGACCGCATCGAGGTACTCCGCTTCGCCGAGGGCGACCTCGTCCGGTACGCGACCCTCGGGATGTCCGCACACCCGATGACCGACCCGACCGCCGTGGTCGCCGACCCGGTGCGCGGCCCGCGCGCCGAGCTGGTGCTCACCGTACGGGCGGGCCTGGCCCCGACCGACAAACTCCTGCGCCCGCTCGCGGTCCTGGCCGCCTCCCCGATGGTGGAGGGGCTGATCGTGGCCCCCGGCGCCTCCCTGGACGTGGGCGAACCCCTGTGGGAGGGGGCCGCGTTCAGCTCGGTCCTCGTCGCCGAGCCGGGCGGACTCGTCGAGGACCTCGAACTGGACGAACCCATGGATCCCGTCCGCTTCCTCCCCCTCCTCCCGATGACGGCGAACGAGGCCGCCTGGAAGCGGGTGCACGGTGCGGCGGCCCTCCAGGAGCGCTGGCTCGCGCGCGGCACCGATCTGCGGGACCCTCTGCGTACGGCCGTCGCACTGGACTGACCGGCGCTCCCGCGGGTACGGATGACATCCGGACGGGTGATCGTGCCTTGACGGCGCGCCGGGCGGGGAGGAGCGTGCTTCTTATGAGGGGCGAACCGAGTTGCCCGAAGTGCGGTGGCCGGGTCCGAGCGCCCGGTCTTTTCGCCGACTCCTGGCAGTGCGCGGTGCACGGCGCAGTCCATCCGCTACAGCCTGTCATCCCACCGAGCGTCGAGGGCCTCGGCGTGGTGGTGAACCGCGCTCAGGTGCCCGTCTGGATGCCGTGGCCACTGCCCGTGGGGTGGCTGTTCACCGGGGTCGCGACCGCCGGTGACGACCGCAGCGGGGGCCGGGCCACCGCCGTGGCCTGCTCCGGGCCGGGGCCGCTGGGCGGCATCGGTGAGCTGCTGCTGATCGCGGAGGAACTGGGCGTGGGTCTGGGCTCCCGCTTCGCGGGCATCGACGCCCCCGACCCGGGCCCGTACATGAAGGTCTCCGCCCCGCCGCACGCCAAGGTCGTCGCCGCGGGGCGGCCGACGCCGCTGTGGCACGTCAGCGGGGCGCCGGACGACCGGGCGGTGTTCGCGGGCGAGGCGCGGGGGCTGTGGCTGTGGGCCATCGTCTGGCCGGAGCAGTCGGGACTCCTCATGTACGACGAACTCGTCCTCACCGACCTCCGCGACGCGGGCTCGGAGGTCGAACTCCTCCCGTGCGGGGCGCTGACGCCGCGCATCATTGCTCCTTCTTGACGCGCCGCTCCCCTTCTCGACGCGCCGCTCGCACCGCTCAGCGCTGGCGCGCTTCCCGGGCTTCGCGGCGCTGCGCCGGACTCCGTCCGTCGGCCTGCCGGGCGGGGCCGCTGCCCGTGGCCGGTGCCCGGCCGTCGGGTGCGGGTGGGTTGCCGCTGCGCGGGGCTGGTCCCCTACCCGCCCTTCCACCGTTCCCGTCTCAGGCGCCGGCGCGGCTCACTACACGGCGCTCCGCGCCCGCGCCTCAAACGCCGGCGGGGCTGGAGTTGCCCCGCCGGGCGGAAATCCAGCCCCGCCCCACGGCACCGGCACCCGCCTCGGCGACCCCATCGAGGCACAG